>DATNNX010000048.1:0-2421 GCA_035601615.1 Xanthobacteraceae bacterium | reverse complement strand
GCCGACACCAGACTGACGATGGGCGCGATGGGGGTGCCGCAGCCGCCGCTTGCGAGTTTGCAGGCAGGCCTGCGCGGCGACGAGATCGCGATCGCGGTGGTCGGCGCGCATCTCTCGGGCATGGTGCTCAACGGCGAATTGCAAGCGCTGGGCGGACGATTGCTGGAGCAAACCAAGACCGCGCCGGACTACAAGCTCTATGCGCTGGACACCACGCCGCCAAAACCCGGCATGCTGCGCGTCGAGGCCGGAGCAGGATCGTCGATCGAGCTGGAAGTCTGGGCGCTGCCGGCAGCGGCATTCGGGAAATTCGTCGCCGCGATCCCCCCGCCGCTGTCGATCGGCACGGTGCGGCTTTCCGATGGCCGCGGCGTCAAGGGCTTTATTGTCGAACCCGCCGACATCGGCAGCGCCCGCGACATCTCCGCCTTCAACGGCTGGCGGGCATTCGTGGCGGAGGCCGCGGCGGGGTGAGCGCTTGCCTCGTCATTGCGAGCCAACGGGTCACGCGAATGCGCGCCCGATGACAGGCTCCGCGAAGCAATCCATTGCTGCAACGAAGCTGGATTGCTTCGTCGCGGAGTTTATCACCGGGCCCGCCGAAGGCGGGACCCGTTGGCTCCTCGCAATGACGCGATGCTGATGTGGCTGCGCGAGTCAGTTACACCGACACCGCGTAAATCTCGTATTCGTCGCGCACCAGATCGATATGAGCGCGCATCGCGGTGGCGGCGCGGGTGCGGTCGCCGCGCATGATCGCGACCACCACGCGGTCGTGCTCGGCGTGCGATTTTGCCAATCGCCCGAGATTGCGAAATTGCGCGCGCCGGAACGGCTGCACCCGTACCCGCGTCGCCAGCGTGATTTCGGCGATATAGCCGTTCTGCGAACCGGCGTAGATCGCGTTGTGAAAGCGTTCGTTGACCTCGTGAAAGCGGTCCGGATTGCCGGCGTAGCTCAACACCCGCAATTCCTCGTGGATCGCCTCCAGCCGATGCCGCTCCGCGGGCAGCATTCGCTCCGCGGCAAGCCCCGCGCACAGCGCTTCCAGCTCCGCCATCGCTTCGAACATCCCGCTCAGCCGCTCGATCGATGGCCGCGCCACCACCGCGCCTCGATGCGCGCGGGCGTCGACCAGGCCGCTCGCCACCAGCTGGCGCAGCGCCTCGCGCACCGGCGTGCGCGACACCTTGAAGCGCCGGGCGATGTCGGTCTCGTCCAGGGGAGTTCCTGGCGGCAGCGCGCCGCGCACGATTTCATCCGCGAGCTGCAGGCGCAATTCCTCCGCCCGCGTGATCTTGTCCTGATAGGGCGCGGCGCGGTCGACGCGCCGGACCGCCGTCTCGGGCGCGTGGCGTAGCGGAGCGCCGGCCGGAAGATCGTCAAGACTCATGTCTTTTGATCCATGTCTTTAGACGATCCGGGTTCGTCGATAATGCTGACATGCGCGGCGACGATTCTCCAGCCCTCCGGGAATCTCACCCATGTCTGCATCTGCCGTCCCACCTTGCCGGGCAGCGAGTCGCGATAGAACAGGGTCGAGGCCACCGCGGTATCGCGGCCATAGGTCGTGATCACTGTCTGGTCGGTCCTGCGCCCCAGGCCGATCGGCGAGCGCGCGGCGCGAAACGCCGTGATCGCGTCATAGCCATAAAGATTTTCGCCGACGCCGTAGCGCAGCGATCGCGAATCGTTGCGGAATAGTTCGTCGAGCACCGCGACGTCGTTCGACACCAGCGCTTTTTCGTAACGCGCGAACTGTTCGGTCACTTCAGTGAGCACGTCGGGAAGATCGACCTGCATTGCTAAAATCCTCTCGGCGAGGACGCGGCAACCACGCCCGCGCGCTCCAACGCAAAAGCCACGCGCAGCGCGATATCTTCCCGCCAGGGGCTTGCAATGATCTGCACGCCGATCGGCATCGGCTCCAGCGGCACGGGCACCGCCACGACGGGCAGCCCGATAAAGGAGATGGGCTGGGTGTGGATGCCGATATTGGCGCGCACCGGCAGTTCGACGCCGTCGAGCACGAATGTCGCCTGCCCAAGTTTTGGCGCGACGCAGGGGGTCGCGGGGGCAATGATCACATCGACCGATCCAAAAATCTCCAGCATCCGGGCGCGATACCAGCGGCGGAATTTCTGCGCGCGATCGACCAGCAGTGCCGGAATCATCGCGCCCGCCAACAACCGGTCGCGTACCGCCGGATCGAAATCATTCGGGCGCTTGCGCAGGCGATCGAGATGCAGCGAGGCGCCTTCGGCCGTGGTGATGACGTAGGCCGCGGCGCGGGCGCGCCCGGCTTCCGGGATTTCGATCGTCCGCGTGGCGCCAAGCGCTTTCGCAACCCGGGCGACCGCCTCGCTCGCCTCCGGGAAAACATTCTTCTGGAAATATCCGCCGGCAATCGCGATCCGCAAG
>DATNNX010000047.1:0-10000 GCA_035601615.1 Xanthobacteraceae bacterium | reverse complement strand
AGAAAGCGCCGCTGCGCCATCCAAGGGGCGCGGATGCCGAACTGGGTCGAGCCTCCGCTGCCGCCGGCGATCGCCTTTATCATCAGGTCCACGTCGACGCCGGCTTTCAAGCCCAGCGCCATCGCTTCTGCGGCCGCGGCGATGTGGACAGCCACGAGCAGATTGTTGACGAGTTTGACCCGGCTCGCAGCGCCGAATGACCCGAAATAGAGGCAGGTATCGGCAAATCCGCGCACGTAACGCTCGGCCTGGGCGCAGGCCTCCTTGTCGCCGGCGAGATAGATCACCGCCTTGCGCGCCGCCACCATTCCCGGCGTGCCGCTAACCTCACCGTCGAGAAAGATCGCCCCCTTGGCCGCAAGCGGAGCGACGTAACGTTCCTTGTCAGGAACGGGATATGAGCCGAGCTCGACAATGATCTGGCCCGCCCGCGCGGATTTGATGAGCCCGTTCGGGCCCTGCACGACGTCCTCGAGCGCCTCCGCGGATGGAAGGCACGAGAACACCATGTCCGCTTGGGCGCCGACGTCGGCGGACGAGCGACCTCCAATGCCGCCGATTTTCTCGAACTCGGCGAGCGAGCTGCGGCGATAACCCACCACCCGATAGCCGCTCTTGACCAGGTTTTCGCCGATCGGCAGTCCGATCTTGCCCACCCCGATGAGGCCCACCGTTTCCATGCGCTTAGCCTTTACTCAGACACTCGCTCGTTTCACCTTACGCCAGTTCGAGCGACTGATCGGAAAAATTCACCTTAATGCCGAGCGAGCCCTCCATCACCGTCCATTCCCGCAGCTCGAAGCTGCGCAGCCCGTGCAGGACGAAGGGATCGGCCTCGGCGATCTCGCGCGCCGCTTGCGCGCTCGCGGCCCGCACGATGGTCAGGCCATCGCCGCGCATTTGGCCGTCGGCTTGCGCCAGCGGACCGGACGCGAACAGCACGCCCTTCTTCTCCAAGCCGATCATGTATTCGAGATGGCGCGGCAAATGTTCGGCGAGTTGCTCGGGTGCTGCGCCGCCCTTGGACAAGATGACGTAGAACTTTTTACGAAGCATGCCCTTGGTGAGCTCGCGGATGCGCTCTTGCGTCATGCTCCCCTCCCCCTTCCCGTCCGGCGGCAGCGTCGCCATGCCTGCGAGCATGGCGAGGTGCACGGCCGCGATCAAGCATCCGATCCGGCCGCGATGGCGGTTCCCTGCGATATCTGCTGCGCCCGCCGGATCCGCTGCCACACCTGCTCGGATGTCAGCGGCATGTCGAGGTCGGTGATACCGAGGGGAGCGAGCGCATCGAGCGCCGCGCTGATGAGCGCCGCTGGGGCGCCGATGGCGCCCGACTCGCCACAGCCTTTGGCCCCGAGCGGGTTATGGGTGCACGGCTGGCTTTCATCGCATTCGGTGAGGAATGACGGCAGATCGTCGGCCCGCGCCAGCGCATAGTCCATGAACGACCCGCACACGGGCTGCCCGCCTCCGTCATAGATACACCGCTCGAGCAGCGCCTGGCCAAGGCCCTGCGCGAGGCCACCGTGGATCTGGGCCTCCACGATCATCGGATTAATGACGGTGCCAATGTCGTCGACGGCCCAAAAACCGACGATGTCGATGCGGCCGGTATCCGCGTCAATCTCGAGCTCGCAAACATGCGCGCCGTTGCTGAAGGCAAAGCTCGGCGGATCGTAGACGGCGGTCTCCTGCAGACCGGGCTCGAGCGTCTCGAGCGGAAAGTTGTGCGGCACGTAAGCCGCGTGCGCCACCGCCGCGAATGCCACGCGCCGGTCGGTGCCAGTCACAAGGAATTCGCCATCGCTGAATTCGATGTCGCTCGTGGCCGCCTCGAGCAGGTGGGCGGCAATCAGTTTGCCTTTGGCGATGATCTTGTCCGCGGCGCGATCGAGCGCGCAGCCGCCGACCGCGATCGAGCGCGAGCCGAAAGTACCGGTGCCATAAGGCACCGCATCGGTATCGCCTTCGATGACCTCGATTTTATCGATCGGAACGCCGAGTCGCGACGACAGGATCTGAGCAAACGTCGTGGCGTGACCTTGGCCGTGGTTATGGGTTCCGAGCATCGCCCGCACGGCGCCGTCGGGCTGGACCCGTATCGATGCGGCTTCATAGAAGCCGACACGGGCACCGAGTGCGCCGGCAAAACGCGACGGCGCGACCCCGGATGATTCGACATAGCAGGCCATGCCGATGCCGCGCAGGCGTCCGCGCCGCTCGGCCTCGACGCGGCGCTTCTCAAATCCCTCGTAGTCGGCGAGCGCGAGCGCGCGGGCAAAAATTTTCGGGAAATCGCCGCAGTCATAGGTTGGCCCGATCGGTGTCTTGTACGGCATCGCGCTCGGTGGAACGAGGTTGCGCCGGCGGATTTCCGCGCGATCGATGGCAAGCTTCTCGGCCGCGCGGTCGGCAAGCCGCTCCAACACGTAACAGGCCTCGGGCCTCCCCGCCCCGCGAAACGCGTCGGTCGGCGTTGTGTTGGTGAACACGCCCGTCACTTCCACGAAGATCGCGGGGGTACGATATCCGCCCGCCAAGAGCGCGCTGTAGATCGCGCTCGGAATGGCGGCACCGAAAGTCGAAACATAGGCGCCCAGATTGGCCAAGGTCTCAACCTTGAGCGCGAGGAAATGGCCGTCGCCATCGAGCGCGAGCTCGGCATGAGTGAGGTGATCGCGGCCCTGATTGTCGGCGACAAAACTTTCCGCCCGGCTCGCGACCCAGCGCACAGGACGGCGCAGCCGCCGCGCGGCCCAGGCGATGATCCCCTCCTCGGGATAGAGCTTGCCCTTGTAGCCGAAGCCGCCGCCGACGTCGGGCGACACCACGCGCAACGCGCTCTCGGGGATGCCGAGCTGCTCCGTCACCTGGCGGCGGATGTGGTGCGGGGCTTGCGTCGACGTGTAAAGCGTAAGCTTCTCGCTCTGCGTTTCGGCCATGACCGCGCGCGGCTCGATCGCCGCGCCGACCAAGCGATTGTTGACGAGGTCGATCGCGACCACGTGGGAGGCTAAGCGGAATGCCGTGCGCACCGCCGCCTCATCGCCGCGCGCCCAGCGAAAGCACACGTTGCCAGCGGCGCAAGCATGGAGCTGCGACACGCCGGCTCCCTGCGCCACAGTCGCATGGGTGACGGCGGCGAGCGGCGCGTAGTCGACGTCCACCCGCTCGGCCGCGTCGAGCGCCTGCGCAAGCGTTTCCGCCACGACCGCCGCGACCGGCTCACCGACGTGGCGGACCTTATCGCGCGCCAGCGCAAAGCGCGGCGGCTCGGCCATGGGCGAGCCATCGCGCGAGCGGATCACCCACAGCGACCGCATCGGCGCCATGCCATCGGTTGCCATGTCGGCCCCGGTCAACATCGCGACGACCCCGGGTGATGCGCGCGCAGCCGATGTTTCGATCCGCCGAATCGCTGCATGCGCGTGCGGCGAGCGAACGAATGCGCAGGCGAGCGCGCCGGAAAGCTCGATATCGGCGACGAAACGCCCGCAGCCGGTGAGAAAGCGCCGGTCCTGGAGGCGGCGCCGCGGCACGCCGATGCCCTGGTGGTTAGGCTTGCGCGAGGTGTCCATGCACCCTTGTCCCGGATGCGGTGCAGCGCGAAGCTTTTGCGCAGCGGTGCTCCGCTGATCCGGGACCGCCACGGACTCGAACGGTCCCGGGTCTGCAGCGCATCATTACGCTGCGCTTCATGCTGCACTGCGCCCGGGAGACAGTGAGTTCATTCCACGACTTCTACTCCATCTCCTCGCGCACCAGCTCGAGCCGTTCGAAGGCTGACTTGTCCGTCACCATGAGCAGGTCGGCGTCGCCGCCGCGCGCCTCGTGGCGCGCCCAGGTCCAGTGCGGGATGGTGAAGACATCGTGCTGTGACCACTCGAAGGTCTCCTCTCCTATGCTCGAGCGGCCCTCGCCCGCGATCACCAGGCACACCACGTTGTACGTCGCGCGTTTTCTACGTGTGGTGATGCCCTTGTCCAAGCGGGCGGCGTAGCAGTCGAGCGTCGGCATGACGGCGCCGCCGGTCGCAGGGTTGACGTAGCGGATCACGTGCATGCCGTCCGCGCCGGCGGGCGCGGCGGCAAGGAGCCGGCGCGTCGCCTCGCCGGGATAACGGTACTTGGGCGAATTGGCGGCGCTGACGCCGGCTTGCTCCACGCGCAGGCCTGTCTCCGCCCACAACGTCTCTTCGCCCTCGTCGACCTGCCAGAACTGATTGTTGCGCGGGTCGCCCGGCTCGAAGAAATGCGCGTCGAGCGCGCGAATGAGCGGCATGTTGGCGGCATCGAACCAGATGATGCGGTGATCGCTGTCGTTGATGTGGCCATGCCAGACCATCGGGGGCGTCAGGATCAAGTCGCCCGCCTTCATCTCGCAGCGGCGGCCGTCGACGATGGTGACCGCGCCTTCCGCGCGCGTGGCGAAACGGATCGCCGCCCCGGTGTGACGGTGCGGGCGCGCGCGCTCGCCCGGATCAAGCACCGTGAAGGCGGCGAGCAGCGTGCTCGTGGTGGTGGTTTCCGCCCCGAAGGCCGGATGGGCCATGATCAGCGCGCGGCGCTCGATGTCGTTGATGGAGACTTCGCCAACCGAACGCTGCAGCATCGGCTCGACCTCGCGCCAGCGCCAGATGAACGGCGTGTCCGGCGCCTGCGGCCTCATCGGGGTGATGCGCTGATAGCGGTCCCACAGCGGATGCAGGTGCTTCGCCTCGAGTTCGCGGACGAAGGGGGTGCTCTGCTTTGCAACGGTTGCAATGTCGGCCACTGCGTTTACTCCCTGTCGCGCCCATTACGGCACGTCGGGTGGGCATTGCGCACTCTCGATTCCATCCCCCGCAGGTGTACTGCCGGCACAACGCCTACGCAGCCTGTCCCCGGGGCAAAATCGCCCGCGAAGCGGTGTGAGCTGTCCTTGCTCAGCATGCGATTTTGCCCATCCTATATCGCTGACTGCTCACGACTTCGGCAGCTTGGCGTCAATATTCGAGTTGTCGATGATGATGTGTTTGATGAAAACGCGCGGCTCGACCTTGTCGCCCTTGAGGAATGAGGCGAGCACGTCGACGCCGAGGCGCCCCCATTCCGCCGGGTTGAGTTCGACCGTCATCGCCAAGTTTTCCTCCTTCACCGCGCGCAGCGCCGGCGGCACGCCGTTCATGCCGGTCACCAGCGTCTTGCCTTTGCGATTGGCGGCGTTGACCGCCTGCATGGCGCCGAGCGCGACGTCGTCGTTGGCGGCATAGATCGCGGCGAGGCCGGGGTTTGCGACCAGCACGTCTTCCGCCTGCTTGACGCCGCGCTCGCGCGTGAGCGGGCCGTCGCCGCGGAATACGATTTCGATTCCGGGATATTTCGCCATCACCTCGCTGTAGCCGTCGCCCAGATTCTTGAATGTGGGCGCACCGCTCGGTCCCATGAGCAGCGCGACCTTGCCCTTGCCGCCGAGTCTCTTCGCCGTCCACTCGGCGATGTCGCGGCCGATCTGCTTCTCGTCCATGGCCACGTGAATGGTCTGACTGGGGGACGCGGAGCCGCGGGCCACGGAAACGATCGGGATCCTGGCGGCGGCCGCCGCGTCGTAGGCGGCGTTCACCCCCACTGCATCGATGGGCGAGATCAAGATGCCTTTGACCCCGCGGGCGATCAGATCTTGCACGCCGTTGATCTGTTTGAGCTTGTCCTCGTTGGCGGAGACCGTGGCGACGTCCCAGCCGAGTTCCTCGGCCCGGGCGCGAATGCCGCGCAGCATGGCGATGTAGAAGGGATTGTCATCCTGCGCGAGCGAGACACCGATGGTGATCTTCTGCTGGCCGATGGCCGGTGCCGTCAGCGCGAGCGCGGGGAGAACCATCACGGCGGCGGCAAGCGAGATGATGCGAGACTTGAACATGCAAAACTCCCTTATCTTCCACGCCGTGGCACTTCTGGATCTCCTAATCCACGGCCTACTGGCTCCCACGAGAGCGTAGCCTTTCAGCGGCGGCGGCGGCAATGATTACCGCACCCACCGCGACGCGCTGCCAATAGGAATCGACGTTCAAGAGGTTAAGCGCGTTGCCGAGCACGATCATGATGAAAACCCCGATCACGCTTTTGTAAAGCATGCCTTCGCCGCCGTAGAGCGATGCGCCGCCCAGAACCACGGCGGCAATGGCGGTCAATTCGTAAAATTCGCCGGCGGTGGGCTGGCCGGATTGCAGCCGAGCCGCGAGCATCACGCCCGCGACGCCGGCAAGCGCACCGCACCACACATAGGTCGAGGCGATCAGGCGACGCACGGGTACGCCCGAGAGATAGGCAGCCTCCCGAGAGCCGCCGGTCGCATAGATGCGCCGGCCGTAAGGGGTCGCGTGCATGACGAAGGACAACACTGCCAGCAGCACGGCCGGAATCCAGACGAGATAGTGGATGCCCAGGAAGCGCTCGGACCCGAAGGCGACGAACGCGCCGGGAAGGCCCGACTCCCCGCTCACTGGCGCACCACCGGTGATGAGAAAAACCACGCCCCGCACCAAAACCATGGTGCCAAGCGTGGTGATGAAGGGGTTGACGTTGAGAAAAGCGATGACGAGACCGTTGGCGAGCCCGACCGCCGCGCCGGCAATAATGCCGGCGGCGATGCCCGCCCCGATGCCGGCCTCGAGCATCACCATGCTGGCGATGCAGCCGGAGAGCGCGGCGGTCGAGCCGACCGAGAGGTCGAAGCCGCCGCCGATGATGACGAAGGTCATGCCCATGGCGATCACCGCCATGATCGATGACTGCACCAGGATATTGGTCAGGTTGAACGGGGAGAGAAAGCGATTGGTCAGCAGTGCGGTCGCCGCGCAGAGGAGGATCAACGAGACGAGCGGCATCTGCCCCGCGAGATTCCATCTTCTGGGCGCGGGTTTCATCTCACCCGCCGATCGCGCTGCGCAGCGCCGGTTCGTCGATACCTGCGCTGCGATCGAGCGTTGCCGTGATCCGTCCCTGCCGCACGGCAAGCACGCGGTCGCATAACCGCGCGAGCTCCGCGAGATCGCTGGAATAGATTATTGCGCCGGCGCCGCGACGAACGAGATCGCCGATAAGCGCGTGGATCTGCGCCTTGGCCGCAACGTCGATGCCTTGCGTGGGATCATCGAGAAGCAGCACCGCGACGCGGCGCGCGAGCCATTTCGCCAGGATCACCTTTTGCTGATTGCCGCCGGAGAGCGCGCTTGCCTTGAGATCCGGCTGCCGCGGCCGAATGTCGAGGACATCCATCACCTCGGCCACGATGCGATCGCCTGCCGCGCGATCGAGAAAGCCCATGCGCGAGAGCGCGCCGAGGTTGGGCAGCAAGATGTTGTCGCGCACCGATTGATTCATAACGAGACCGAGCGAGCGCTCGCCCGGCACCATGCCGATGCCGGCGGCAATGGCGTCGCGGGGGCTCGCGAGCCAGCGCTCGTTGCCGGCGACCTCCACCCTCATCGGCGCGCCCGCGGCACCGAACAGCCGGCGGATCATGCGATCGGCGCCGCTGCCGAGCAGCCCCGCCAACCCGACGAATTCGCGCGCGTGCATGCGCACGTCAGTCACCCCGTCCGGTTTCGCTTCCAGCAGCGGCTCGCCGGATGGCAGCGGTGCGGGGAGCGCCTGCTGCGTCGCGCGCCCGGTCATCGCGGCCACGAGGTCGTTCACGGAGAAAGCGCCGCGGGCGGCGAGCGCCACTACGCGCCCGTCGCGCAGCACGGTGCAGCGGTCGGCGATCGCGACCACCTCCTCGAGGCGGTGGGAAATGTAGATGATGGCGGTGCCTTGCAGCTTCATGCGCGCGAGCACCGCAAACAGGCGCGCGATCTCGCGTTTCTCGAGCGCCGCGGTCGGCTCGTCGAGGATGAAGATGCGGCAGCGGCGATGGAGCGCCTTGGCAATGGCCACGAGCTGGCGTTCGGCGAGACTGAGCGAAGCGACCGGCGACCGCGGGTCCGGCGCGAAGTCGAGCTCAGCGAGCACGGCATGCGCCTCCTCGTGCATGCGCGCACGATCGATAACTGCGAGGGGGCCGAAGCGCCGCGCCGGAAGGTCGCCGAGCGCGATGTTTTCCGCAATCGAGAGCGCAGGGACGAGGCGCAGCTCCTGCGGAATGGTCACGATACCGGCGGCGATCGCGTCGCGCGGGCTCGCGAAGTCGCGTTCCTCGCCCTCGACCCGAATGACGCCCCGGTCCGGGCGATGCATACCCCCGAGAATGCGGATCAAAGTGGATTTACCGGCGCCGTTCTCACCGACGAGGGCGTGGATTTCGCCGAACGCCACGGCGAAGTCGACGCCGTCGAGCGCGACCGTCGCGCCGAACCGTTTGTGAATCCCCTCAGCGCTCGCGGCGGGGTGGGTCATGTAACATCTGCACTGCTCGGCTGCATGACCGAGAGGCCATCCCGTTCACCGCGGCACGAAGGCCACCTGCATCTTCGCGTCGGTCAGCCGGCCATGATCGATGATGACGTCGTTGTCGAGCGCGACCGTGCAGTCGCGCATCGGCACATCGTAATGTCCTTTGGTGGTGCGCTTGCCGCCACCTTGCGAATTGGGGCCGGTCGAGAACAGAAAATTGCCGGCGAAGCAGCGGGCGCCGGCGTGGTGGCGCTTCGGGTCGCCGCCGTAAAGCGCGATCGCGTCCCAGCGCCCCTGCGGGTTGAGCCCCCAGCCGAGATGCGAGATGGCATGACCATCGAGGTCGTCCACATGCGCCTTGTTGCCCTCGAGCCAATCGCTCATGAGCTTGGCATCGAGCGCGCCCTCGATCTTGCGGATGAATCCGTCGCGGATGGTGAGCCGCACCTCGTCCTGCACGTAACGGCAATACGGCAGCACGACGATATCGCCGGGCGCGAACACGACGGTGCCGTTGGCCGAGCCCTCGTCGGGAAAGGTGTGCACGTGGCCGGCGCCCCAGTGGTCGAAGCGGCCCGGCGTCTCCGCATATCCGTACTGGATCATGGTCGGGTATTCGCCGAGTTTTGCCGTGAGGTCGGTGCCGCCGGGACGCGTGATGCGCATGGTCTTGGCGCGCTGGAGCCGCTCTCCCGCATAGGTCACCGCCTCCTTCAGGCCGGGCGGCGCCATCAAAGTCTCGAGCTCGTCGGGCCCGTCGATGACCATGAGCACGCGCGTGCCGGCCTCGCGCGCCTCCTTGAGCCAGCGCGTGAACAAGGGAATGTGGAGACAGACCAGCATGTCGGCCGCCTTGATCGCCTCGAGCGTGCCCTTGCAGCGCCCCACGGTCTCGACGCCCACCTTGGTCCACGACGGCATGGCGTTGACGCACATCTCGTAGGCGTCGGCGCCGAATTCCTCGGCCGCGGCGAAGGCGGCCGAGACATAATCCCGCCGCGCGCCGAGATCGCTGAGGAGCACGATGGTCTCGCCCTTGCGCACGTTGCACAGCTCGAATTCCTTGCGGAAGAGCATCGCCAGCTTGGCGTGGTTTAGTGCTTCGTGCATCTAGCTCCTCCCGCCATGCGAGATCACGTCTTCCGTTCATACCACACGCTGTGACGGCGCAATAATGCTGACCGCGTTCGTGGCTTCACCATTTCAAACAGCAAATCCCGTTCCCGCGGCGCGTTTTCTGCGCCCGGGTTTTGTTTTGTCGCTTCGCGTCCCCCCGATCGAGGGGTGGCGGAGCGCCGAGAGTCGTCGGGTGCTTGCGAGGCACCCGTGGGCCTGCACGTGACGCGGCAGGCCAGGCGCCTTGGCGAGGCGCCTTGCGTCCCATGACGCGGGACGCCCGCCTCCCGGCGCTCCACCGTGGCGATTTTGGGCTCCGGTCCCGCGCTTCCCTCACCGGCATTTGCGCCGGATCGGTTACAGCGAGCTCCTCGCGTCCGGGTCGTAGTGCCCGGCTGGCGGGGTCCCGTGCCTCCCGGGACAGCGGTTATGAGTCGCCGCCGCAGGACGCCACGCCTCGCTCCGTCCTCAGGATGCCTCCGGAGCACGCCCTTCGATGAGCGAGGCTG
>DATNNX010000046.1:0-28590 GCA_035601615.1 Xanthobacteraceae bacterium | reverse complement strand
CAGGATCGCTCCCCGCGCGCGGCTCTTCGCCGACATTTGTGCTCGTCGCAGGTTTGGCCTCTTCCGCGGCGTTGCGCTTACGCCGCGACCAGCGGGCGATGAAGTTTTCCGGTTCGCTCATTCGCGCGCCTTCCGCATGGGTCCGCGCCGCGCCAGCGCCTCCGGATCGGCGCGGTCACGCTCGCGTTTGTGGAACGGCTGCTCGACGTGATGCTTGGCAACGAAAGCGTCAATCGCCGCACGCACCGGCTCAGGCATTGGGACGACGTCGACGAGATCGCTGCCCGCTTCGGTCCAGGCTTCGCCTTCGGCGGGATCAGCCGTCACGCCGAAGACTTCGTAGGGCGGTTCGACTCCGGTCGGACGCAGGGCAACCCAGAGCATGGGTCGACCGGTGCCAAGATTGTTGCGGTAATTGCTCGTCTCGGTGCGGTAGAGCGCCACTTCGACCGCGCCCGCATAAAAAGTGGCGCCATCGCCGTCTTGCGTCAGGATGGTCCACGGCAAAGCGTCAGGCAGCCCGGGCAAGGCCGCAATCGGCTTCCAGGTGAAGTCGATCCAAGGGCTCTGCGCTTTGCGCCGCTCGACCACGACGCCGACGGCAATCTTGGCAGGCGGCAAGATGTTCATGAGACCGCCTCAAGATGTGTGATCGGAAGACCGACCACGAGGTTCTGCGGCTTCATACGCAATGTCCGCTCGGGGGTCATGGCCAATATCAGATAGATGGGCTCGCCTTTCGCCTTGTCCAGGACAACTTCGGGATTGCGGAAGAAGAGCCGGTAAAGACCGACAATCTGCTGCCGCGCTGCTTCGTCGAGCTCCACGTCTCTCCACAATGCGTCGCCGATCCGGCTCGCTTCCGCATCGAGGCCGACATACCACGCGAGATTGACATTGCTCGCCTCGATCAGCGGCTCGATGTCCACTTCGGCCGAGAGCAGATGCGCGATCCATTTCTCGATCACCTTGCCCAGCGCGTCGAGCCCGCGCCGGCCGGCGGTGAGGTCGAGCGCCATGTCGAAGAGATCGCTGCGGCCCCAGTACGCGTCGGCATTGGCCTCGTTGAGCACGTCGATTTCGCCGGCGTCCGGCAGGCCGAGCATGGCGACGAGTGGAGAGACCGGCTCCGGGCTTGCGCCTGAGACTTTCTCCTCGTCGGCGGCGAGGAGCGACCCATCGTGCACGCTCAGGCGTTGCGGCCGGAAGAAGAGCTCCGCCGCGCGCAGCATGAATACATCCTCGCAACCATCAAGGACGTTGCGCAGGATCACATGCGCGAGTTGGTTGATGAACAGCGGCGGCGTTGCGCCCACGCCGCGACGCACGAGATCAAGATAAGCGGCCTCCAGCGTTTTATGGCGGACGAGCCGGTCGCGAAAGGCGCTCATTAAGCTCCAATTCTCGCGCGCGTCGGCATCGGCGATCGCCGCGATCTCGGAGCCTGTGACGGGCCGGCGCGGATTGCCTAGCAGTGCGGTGTGCAAGCTGCGCTCGGCAGCGCATGCATCCGACGGCGGCGCAAGCTCCGGCCGCGCCAGGTAGGCCTTGAGGAAGTCATCCGTGATCACGAGGCCGCCGCCCTCGTCGCGATCGAGCAGATGATGCCCGCAGGAGAGCCAAAAATCCGGCATGCGATCACGCCTCGACGAGGTTCGCTTGCGTTTCAATCGGTTCCGTTGCGCTGCCCCAGCGCGAGCAGATCGACATCTTCGTGCGGTTCCTCTTCGTTCTCGACCTCCACGAACGAGAAGGCGCGCATCGGTTTGCGCGTGCCGCGCGGATGCAACGTGCGAAACGCCTCGCGGATCGCGCCGTCCTCGAAGGTGCGGCGGACCGCGATGAGAGTGTCCAGAGGATGATCGCAGAGCGAGGCCGCGAACGTGACCTCCTCTTCGGCCGCGGCGTGCGCGACGGCGAGATCGGGCGCGCCGAGGCGCTCGTGCAGTTGCCGGCCTAGCGCGCCGACGAGGGCGTCGCGATCGGCCTCGCTTGCTTCCACGATCTGCACCAGCGTCGACCAGCCGAGCGAGGCGGCGCCGAGAAACCCGCTGCGAAAGGCCGCGCGCGATTTGCCTTCGAGCGCATCCGCATCGGCGTGTGCGAACATGAAGGCGCCCGAGACTGCCCACTCGCCCGGCTCGGCGGCGCGCTCGAACACGAAGGTGTCCGACGGATCGAGCCGAATGGTGCGCAAAAGCTTCACCTTCGCGGCCCTCCGGTCGCGGGATCGAGCCACGACGGCTCGGCGAGCGCGGTGAGGAGCGAGAGCCGCTCGGCTCGATCCGCATTCGTCGCCGTGCGCCGAACCAACAGATCGCCATTATCGGCGATCTCCCGGCGCACGCCGCTCTCGGGTGAAAGCCTGGCGAGATAGTTCTTCGCGACAGCGCCGAATCCCTGTTCCTGCCAGGCGTCGACCGCGACCATGAAATGGCGGGCGAAGCTTTCCACGAGCTTTCCCGAACCGAGATCGTCGAACCCTTCGTCCTCGAGCGCCGCCGAGAGCGGACGCAGACCCGGCTCCTCCTCACCCATTGCAACGGTGCGGATCATGGCGGCGAATACCAGCCACGGCGGCGGTTCATCCTCGTCCGCGTCCGGCGGCCAGGCGAGGCGCGCCCCGCCGACGAGCCCGCCATTGACGCGCACCGCATCCGGCCAGTCGAAAGTGATGGGCAGCTCGGGCGGAGCATGCACCGCGAGCGCGTCGCCGAGCGCAGCGACGCCGGCGTAAAGGCTACGCCGTGCGGTCTTGAGCGGCTCGTCGGGCTCCAGCACGACCGCAAACTCCACGAGGTCGAAGCGGCCCACATAGACGAGCGTGCCCGCCCCCTCTTGCGCCGCCACGCGTGTTGCATGGGCAAATGCGTCCCCTACCTCGCGCAAGGTCAGCAGCCGGAACGGGGGCGGCAGGTCAAGCGCAGGCTTTAACGATCGGCTCAGGCGCGTGGGCTCTTGCAGCGGCATTCGGGCAACCGGACTCGCGAAGGTTGTTCGCCATACTTATAACGTGGTACGCACGAGGAGTAGAGCCGCCCGCTGGTATACGTGCGCCGGCACGTGGTTCACGCCATCGACCGGCATCGCCGAGGCGCGCATAGCGAATGATGCGCCTGCGCGGATGGACCCCCGAAGGTGGTGGGGCGTGGCGGCTCGCGCACATCCGGAGACCAGAATGGCCGATCGGCCGCCAAAAATCTTGATCTGCTCGTGCGAAGACACCATGCCGCTCGACAAGGCGGCCGTTGAGCGCGGCTGTCGCGGCGCCGACGTTTCGACCGCGCGCCAGCTCTGCCGGGCGGAGCTGGAAAAGTTCCGCGCTGCGGCGGCCGGCGGCGAGCCGCTGATCGTCGGCTGCACGCAGGAGGCGCCGCTGTTCTCGGAGATGGCCGGCGACGCCGACGTCACCTACGCCAATCTTCGTGAGACCGCCGGCTGGTCCAAGGATGCCGCTGCGGCGGGTCCCAAGATGGCGGCGTTGCTCGCAGCTGCCGCGGAGCCTCGCCCCGAGGTTCCCTTCCTCAGCCTCACCAGCGATGGTGTGATCCTGATCTATGGCCGCGACGAGCAGGCGATCGAGGCCGGCAACTTGCTCAAGGATCACCTGGACGTGACCGTGCTCATCAAGCCGCCGGCGGAAGTGGCGCCACCGCGGGTGACCGAGTTTCCGGTGGTGCAGGGCGCGATCCGCTCGGCGAAGGGCTATCTCGGCACATTCGAGATCATTGTCGATGGCTACGCTCAGCCGGCGCCATCGTCACGGGGCACGTTGAGTTTCGCTGCGCGCCGCGACGGCGCCGCCTCCCACTGCGACCTCGTGCTCGACATTTCCGGTGACGCGCCGCTTTTCAGCGCAGCCGACTTACGCGACGGCTATCTGCGCGCCGATCCCAAAGATCTGGCGGCCGTGCTCAAGGCGGTGCTCAAGGCGCGCGACCTCGTCGGCAGTTTCGACAAGCCGCGCTACGTCGCCTTCACCGAGGATCTTTGCGCCCATTCGCGCTCGCAGATTATCGGCTGCACGCGTTGCCTCGATCTCTGCCCGGCTGGCGCGATCGCGCCCGCTGGCGATCACGTCGCCGTCGACGCGTATATCTGTGCCGGCTGCGGACAATGCGCGGCGGTTTGCCCGACCGGCGCCGCAGCCTACGCGCTGCCCCCGGCAGACGCGCTGATGCGCAAGCTGCGCGCGCTGCTCTCCGCTTATCGCGAGGCAGGAGGACGAGAACCCGTCGTGCTCGTCCATGATGAGGCGCACGGTACGCCGCTGATCGAGGCGCTGGCGCGCGTCGGCGATGGTCTGCCTGCCGATGTCTTGCCCTTCAGCGTCAACGAAGTAACCCAAATCGGGCTCGAAGCCATTGCTGCCGCGTTCGCCTACGGCGCGGCGGCGGTTCGCTTGCTGCTGCGCGCAAAGCCGCGTCATGACGTGACCGGCTTGACGAGGACGCTCGCCCTCGCCGAGCCGATCCTCGCCGGGCTCGGCTTCGGCAGCGCGCGCGTGGCGACGATCGAAACCGATGACCCGGACGCGCTGGCCGATGCGCTGCGGGCGATCGAGAAGCGCAAAGGTACGCCGCGTCCCGCGACTTTCTTGCCGGTCGGAGGCAAACGCGATCTCATGCGGCTCGCATTGCGTGAACTGCAGCGCGCCGCGCCCGCTCCGGTCGACCTCATCGCGCTGCCCGCGGGCGCGCCTTTCGGTGCGATCGAGATCAATGTCGAGGGCTGCACGCTCTGCCTCGCCTGCGTGTCGGCCTGCCCGACCGGCGCGCTCAGCGACAACCCGGAGCGGCCGATGCTGCGCTTTGCGGAAGATGCCTGCGTGCAGTGCGGGCTCTGCAAGGCGACTTGTCCGGAGAAAGTGATCACGCTGACGCCGCAGCTCGACTTCCGCGCGGCGACCGCCACCACCCGCGTGCTCAAAGAGGAAGAGCCGTTCCATTGCATCCGCTGCAACAAACCGTTCGGGGTCAAGAGCACGATCGAGCGCGTCGCCGCCAAGCTCGAGGGCAAGCACTGGATGTTCCGGGATTCCGTTCAGCGCCTCGACCTGATTAAGATGTGCGAGGACTGCCGGGTCGTGGCGATTACCGAGCAGGAGTTCGACCCCTACGGCGAGTCGCCGCGGCCCAAGCCTCGCACGACCGAGGATTATTTGCGCGAGCGCGAGGAACCGACGCGGGCCAGGAAGCCTGAACGACCCGCGTAAACTGAGAGGTAAGTGCCCTCACCTCGCCTTCGTTGCTTTCTCCAGAAATTTCACCAAGGCGGCGCGGTCCTCGTCCGAGCCGATGCGCTGCTCCGGCATCTTGGTGCCGGGCGTATAGGTCGCCGGTCCGATCTCGAACAGCTTCGCGACCGTCTCAGGCGTCCACACGATATCGAGCTTCTTGAGCGCCTGGGAGAAATTGTAGCCAGGAAGCGTCGCGATCTTGCGCCCGAAGATCCCGGCGAGCGTGGGGCCTGCACGCACGCCCTCGTCGGCCTTCAACGTGTGGCAGGCCACGCAAGCGCGAAACACCTCCGCGCCCGGATCGCCGGCGAAGGCAGCGAGCGGGTCCTCGGGCGCGCCCATGACGACATTGCCGATCGGCTCGCCGGTCATCGCGTCCCAGCGGCGGATCATACGGTCGCTGCCGCCGGTAAGGAGGGTGCGCCCGTCTGGAAAAAAAACTACCGACCAGACCGGCAGTCCTGGTCCGACGAGTGTGCGCGCCATTTTGCGCCCAAGCCTGTCGATGATGGCGACCGAACCGCGCATCCCGGCGGCCGCGATCAGCCTGCCGTCGCGCGACAATGCCACGGCGATGATCGGCGCCTGCGCCGCATCGATCTCGGAAACGAGATCGCCGGCAGCGGAGAGCACGTAGACCTTCCCGTCGGCACCGGCGGTGACGACCTCGCCGTCGGGCGCAATGGCAACCGCGTTGAGCGGCGTCGGCAACGATGTAACGATCGGAGCGCCGCCACCGGCAAGCGGCGTGATGCGCAGCGTCGCGTCGTAACCCGCGGTAACGAGCCCGCGGCCGTCGGGTGCGAATGCAACGCCGTTGACGCCCTGTGCATGGCCCTCAATCAGCCGCGGCGTGCCGCCGGCGAGCGGCCATAGCCGCGCGGTGTGATCCCATGAGGCGGAGGCGAGCGTCGACCCGTCCGGTGATAGCGAAAGCGCGACCACCGGACCTTCGTGCGATTCGAGTACCTTTGCCGGCTGCGACTCGCCCGGCCGCCAGATCGCGATGCGTGCATCCTCGCCGCTCGTGGCAATGCGGCCGTCGCGAAGGAAGACTACCGCGTTGACAGGGCCGTCATGGAAGCGCAGCACCTGCTCGGCCGCGTTTCTCGGCAGCGACCAGCGGATTGCCGAGGTGTCGAAGCTGCCGGAAAGCGCCTGCGTGCCGTCGGGTGAAATGGCCAGCGCCCGCACCGGCCCGCCGTGGCCGCGCAATTGCGCCTGCGCCGTCGCCGACGCAACCAGCAGCAGCGCAAGCACCACAAAGACGTGGGCCATCGTCGCAGCCCTCGCGGAAAACTCAGGCATCGGCCGGACGCATTCCCAGGGCGCGGATTTTTTCGCGCACCGTCTCCTCGCGGAGCGCGGCGAGAAAGGCGCTCACCGCAGGCCGCTCGCGGCGGTTTTCCACCAAGAGAAAATCATAGTCCTCGGGCGCGATCGGGGCAAAGCCAAGCCCATAAAGGCGGGCAACCGATTCGATCGCAATTCCCCAATCGGCGCGGCGCTGCGCGACCGCGGCTGCGACTGCGTTATGGGAGCGCGGCTGATTGCCGTAGCCGGCAGGCCGCGCACCCTTGAGCAGCCGATCGATGAGCACGCGCGTGCCGGCACCGATGTTACGATTGACCATGAGGCAGCCGGGATCGGCGAGGGCAGCTGCGAGCGCATCGGCGGCGGTGCGTCCAGAGAACCGCGCATCGTCGTGGCGGTGCACGAAACCTTGCATGCGCTGCCAGCCTTTCACGAGTGCGAGGCCGTGGCGCAGCAGGTGTGCGTTGTAAACCCCAGTTGTGGGTTCGACGAGATGCACCGGCGCCAGGTCGCACTCTCCGCGCTCGGCGGCGGCCAGCCCACCCATGCTGCCGACTGCGATGCTGCGCGCGGCGAATCCACGCTCGGCAAGCACTCCGAGCACGACGTCGAGTGCGATACAGTGGCTACCCATGACCACGAGATCGGGCATAGCGGCGTTTTCGCCAATCAGGCTCACGCGCGCGTGCGTGCCGGCGTCGAGCGCCGCAGCGAGCGCATCGATCTCGAGAAAGCCGTCGGCCTGGGAGAAGCTCGTCACCGCGCCCGAACCCTTGGCGGTTGGAAAAGCGACCGGCCCGTCTTTGCCCGCCGCGAGAGCGACCAGCACGAACTCCTTGCGTCCGAGCTCGGAAGCGATCCGGATCGGCACGCTCGCTTCGATGCTGCGCGCCGCCTCCTGCGCGAGGCCGGCCCGTGCACGGATCACCGGCGCAACGAAGGCATGAAAGGTGAAGATCGCGGAGGTCGGAAACCCGGGCAGCACGGCGACCGGCTTGCCGTCGATCACCGCGAGGCAGAGCGGCTTGCCGGGTTTCAGCGCGACGCCGTGAACGAGCACATCGCCGAGCTTCGAGACGATGCGGTGGGAGAGATCGCCCGCGCCTTTCGAAGTGCCGCCGGAGAGCACGAGGATGTCGCAAGCTCGAAGCGCGCGCCGCACGGCGCGCTCGAGCGCCGCCTCCTCGTCGGGACATGCGCCGAAGGGCACCGCTTCGGCGCCCGCTTCCGCGACCGCTGCCGCGATGATCGCGCCGTTGCTGTCGTAGACCTGCGCCGGGCCGAGCACGCCGCCCGGGGCGGCAAGTTCATCCCCGGTCGAGAGCACCGCGACTTTCGGCTTACGAACCACCTTGATCTCGGCGAGGCCGCAGGCGGCGAGCATGCCGATCTCGCGCGAGGAGAGCCGTGTCTTGCGCCGCAGCAGCACTTCGCCGCGCGCGATGTCCGAGCCGGCATAGGAGATGAACTGCCCGGGCGCGACTGCGCGGCGTACGTCGATTGCCGGCACTTCACCATCTTCGACCAATTCGGTGTGCTCAAGCATGACAAGAGCGTCGGCGCCGCGTGGCACCACGCCGCCGGTCGCAATCGTCGTCGCAGAACCGGCCCTCACTTCGAGGGCAGGCTCATGGCCGCAGACGATCACTTCACCGTTGAGCCGCAATCGGCGCGGCGCGCCATCGCTCGCGCCCACCGTGTCGGCGGAGCGCAGCACAAATCCATCGACATTGGCGCGATCGAACGGCGGCACATCGATGGGCGCGGTGACGTCGGCGGCGAGTACGCGGCCGAGCGCTTCGGCCAAAGCGACCGTCTCGCCAGGCAGCGGCGCGAGATCAATGGCGCGCAGAAAGCGCGCGCGTGCCTCCTCGGCGGAAACGACCTCCAGGAATTGCTCCTGTCGGGCGGCGCGGCGAATCGCGGCGAAGACATCAGGATCGCGTCCGGTCGATTTCGGTTGAAAAGGCGCAGTCATGGCCAAGGTCTTACCACGACCTCGGACTGCGCCGGATGTCCTTCGCTCTCTGCCGGAATGAAAACCCATCCGTTGGCCTGCGCGAGCGCCGCGAGCGGCACGTAGCCCGAGGCTATGGGGCTCGCCGAGACGCCCTCGCATCGCACCGGGACGAGTTCCGAAAATCCCACTGGGGAGGACACTTTGTGCGTGAGCCATGCCGTTCGCACGGCCAGCGTCTCCCGGTTTCCTGCGAGCCGCGCCAGCATGCTGCGGCCCAACAGGTGCCAGGCCGCGAGCGCCGCATCGAGCCGCCCCGGCAATGCCAGTACCGGTCGCGCGCCGACAGTTCCCAAGGCCGTGGTCTCGCCTGGCAGCAGAGCGATACCGTGAACAAGCACCTCACCCATTGAGGCGAGCGTGCGAACGGTGGTGTCGCGCCTACCGCTGCCGGTGCCACCCACAACGACGACCGCATCGGCATCCGCATGGGCCAGTACGTCGGCCAAATCGCCTTGCTCGGCCAGCGTGGCAACGCCGCCCTGCGATCCAATCGCGTCGCCGATGCAAGCGATCGCGGCGTCGATCACCGTGTCACCGGCGCGGCGGGCGCACGCCAGGCACAGCCGCGGCGCGCGCACGCGCACCTCACGGGCGCCTGCCGCCGCCAAGACCGCGATCTCGACACCGCCGAGGCGCCGGCCCGAGGCGAGCAACGTCGCTCCCCGCGCGGCCTCGGCAGCGACCGGCAACACCCCTTCGCCGGGACCAACCGGAGCCAGTGCTTCCGCCGCGCCGTCGCGGGTGACCACCACATCGAGCGGCGCGACGGCATCTGCCTCGCCCGGCAGAGGGTCGCCAACATCGATCCGCATCGCGAACGGCAGCGGCGCCGGCGCATAGCCGCTGGCATCGATGGTCAGATCTGAGCGCACCGCCCAACCGTCGCGCAGCGCACACGCCGTCGGGGGGATCGGGGCAGCGATGACGACGTCTTCGGCGAGCGTGTACCCAAGCGCCAACGAGATATCGGCCGTCCGCGACGTCACCGGCGCGACCAGCGCGTCGAGCCGGGCGAGCGCGTCGGGAAGCGGCGTCAGCCGGGCAATCCGTTGCGGGCTATCCGTCTCCACGGCCATGGTCTCGGTCCGTTATATTGTCCGCTCCCTGCGTAACTCTGACGACACCGGGAGCACAGAGGGAAGAATTGTGGCCGAGAAAATACTCAATTTGCGCGGGCTCAAATGTCCCTTGCCGGCGCTACGCGTGCGCAAAGCCCTGACCGGGTTGAAGACCGGCGACATGCTGATTGCCGAATGCACGGATCCCCTGACCGCCATCGACATCCCCAATTTGTTGCGGGAGACCGGCGATACGATGGTATCGACCGGCCGCGAGGGGGAGGTTCTGATCTTCCGCATCCGCAAGAGCTGACGAGGCTCCATCGCCGATAGAACGCCTCGAGAGCTCAACGCACCTTCTCACCCTTTCGCCCGGTTGGTGAGGTGAATGACTTCGAGCGCGTTGTTATCGGGATCATGGAAGTAGGCGCTACGGCCGGTGAATACGCCCACGTCGCGCTTCTCTTCCCGGAATACGTCGACGCCCTTCGTTCTAAGCTCCGCCACCGCCGCATCATAGGCGTCGCCCTCGACCATAAACGCATGGTGCACGATGTCCGAAAATCGTCCGCGGCTCTCGTCGCGGCCGAGAAGCACGTAATCGGCACCCGACTTGAGGAATACGAAATGGGGATTCTCTTTCGGTGCTTCCGCTATGAACTCGAGCCCTAGAATCTCCGTATAGAAGCGGCGGCTGCGGGCGAGATCTCTAACGGGAATGGTGACGTGCAAAACGCCTTTGGTTTTGATCATGGGCGACCTCCTTGGCGGCGACCGGCCTGCGATCGTCCAAAATTTTTCCCCGACAAGGTGGAGAAAATCTCAGACGTGATCAACACTCCCGCAGGCTCACTCACGGCACGTTGAGTTGGCGCAACCGATCAATGACACGCGGCGGGCTGCGGTAGGCGCGCTCCATAATCTCCTGCATCTGTTGGCCGGTGCGCGGCGCGTTGACACCAAGGCCCATCGTTTCGCCCTCAGCCAGAAAATCCGGGTCCGCCATGGTCGCGGCGAACGCCTTGCGCAGCGCGACCACGCGTTCGGCGGGAACACCGGGTGGCACGAGAAACGGCCGCCCAAGCGCGAGCGGCGCAAAGGCCGCCTGCATCACCAGCCTATCATCATCGCTGGCGACGAGATCGGGAGCGAATGGCACGTCATGCAGTTCGGCGAGCTTCTGCGGCCCATATTGCAAAATGGCCTTCGCGGTCTTCTCGCGCAGCCATCCCGGCCTGATTGCGCGAACGGAACTGAAAAAAGCGCTGGGATGGCCGTCGAGCTCGCGCCGTTCCATGGCGAGAAAGACGTCGTTCTGCCCGGGATAGCCATTGATCGGCTTCATTTTCGTGCCCAGCATCGCGTTCAACAGCCGGGTGAAAAAGGCCGGTGTCGAATTGGCGCCAGAGACGCCGACGGTGACTTCGCGTGCCTTGAGATCCGCAACCGAACTCACGGGCACAGCGTGCCAGATGAGGACCATGGCAGTCTCAGAGCTCGGCGAGCCGAGCCAATTGAACTTGACGGGATCGTAGCGTGCCTCCTTGGCGCCGAACAGCGGCTCGAACGGCGTGTTGTTCTGAACAAGGCCAATGACGCTGCCGTCCTTCTCGGCGTTGTTGTAGAGAAAATTGGTGGCCGTCATTCCGCCAGCGCCGGGCATATTTCGGACGATGATGACCGGATTGCCGGGCAAGTGCCTGCCTATGTGGCGCGCAACCACGCGCGCGAGCGTGTCGTAGCCGCCGGCGGCGCTCGAACTCACCACGACCGTTATCGTCCTCGCTTGGTAGAAATCGGCGATAGCGTCGGCTTTCGCCTGTGCCACGCATGTGCCGATGAAAAGGGCGACCAGAGGTAGAGGCGCGAGCGCCATCCGCAGCATCGTAGCTGGAGCTAACAACGCGGGCATCCATCCATCCCGAGCCGCGGGACCGCGGAAGCTTCGGGCAAAAAGCAGCACTCACATCGTCAGCACAATTTTTCCGAAGTGCTTGTTCTCGCGCATGTGCGCCTGCGCCGCCACCGCTTCATCGAGCGGGAAGCGCCGGTCGATCGGCAAGCTCAGCTTGCCCGCCGTCACTGCATGCCACAGATCGGCGCGCATGCGGCGGCTGATCTCGCGCACCTCCTCAAGAGTCCGGGTGCGAAAAGTCACGCCGATATAGTCGATGCGCCGGAGCGCGTGCAGGTCGAAGTCGAACTCGGCCTTCATGCCGGCGAGGCGGCCCACATTGACGATGCGGCCGAGAATCGCCGTCGCTTTCATCGTCTGGGTAACGACCGGTCCCGATAGCATGTCGACGACGAGATCGACGCCTTTGCCGCTGGTGGCGGCCAGTACCGCGTCGGGCCAGGTCGCATCGCGGGTGTCGACGGCGAGGTCGGCGCCAAAATCCTTCAAGCGCGCCCGCCGCACGTCGTTGGTCGACGAGCCGATGACCAGTTTCGCGCCCATGATCTTCGCGATCTGCAGGCCCATCAGCCCGACACCCGAACTCGCACCTTGGATCATCACGCTCTCGCCCGGCTTGAGCCTGCCGGCGGTGACGAGCGCGTTATGCAGCGTGAGGAGCGCGACCGGAAGCGTCGCCGCCTGTTCGAAGCTCATGCCCTCAGGAATCGGATTGACGCGTCCCCAGTCGGTCACGGCGTATTCGGCATAGCCGCCGGTGCCGGAGCACATGACGCGCTCGCCCGGCTTATAACCTGTAACTTTGGCGCCGGTTTCGACCACCTCGCCGGCCCATTCGAGCCCTACCGCCGCGCCGATCCCGCCATGGCTGCCATGCGGGACGCCGCGTGCAGTGGCAAGATCGGCGCGATTGAGGGCGGCGGCGCGCACCCTCACCAGCACTTCGTTCGGCTTCGGTTTCGGTTGCGCAATGTCGCGCAACGCGAGTCCCTTGTCGGTCGCAATGCCCGCTTTCATGTCATGTTCCCCGATGGCTGTTGTCGTCTTGCGCTTGATCCAGTCGTCAACGGAATGCGAGCAGGCCTCCGTCGGGGAGGCGTTAGTCAAGCGAGACCTTTGCCTGCTTGGCGACATCCGCCCATGTCCGCCTCTCTGCGGCGAGAAACGACGCGAATTCCTGCGGCGAACCAATCCGCGCCTGCGAGCCGAACCGGACGAGCAGCTCCTTCATGTCAGGGGCGGTAAGCGTGTCATTGATCGTGCTGTTGAGCTTACCGACGATGGCAGGTGGCGTGCCGGCGGGCGCCACAACGCCGGTCAACAGCGTCGCGATGAACCCTGTCATCCCGCTCTCGACCATGGTCGGCACATCGGGGATCTCCGCCTGGCGCTCGGCGCTGGTGACCGCGAGCGCGCGCAGCTTTCCCTCCTTGATCAACGGAAGCAGGATGACCGGACTTTCGAGCGTGAAATCGACCTGGTTGCCCAGGACGCCTTGCACGGATTCATTGCCGCCCTTATGCGCGACGTCGACGAAGTCGACCTGCGCAAACGTGCGAAACATCTCGCCGGCAAGATGGGTTACGTTGCCGGCCCCGGCGTGTGCATAGTTGAGTTTGCCTGGGTGCGCTCTCGCATAGGCGAGGAATTCCTGAATGCTTACCGCCGGAAATGACGGGTGGACAACCAGGATCATGTAGCTCTCGGACACGCTCGCGACCGGGGCGTAGTTTTTCGCGGGATCGTAGCCGGCGTTCTTCGACACGGCCGGAATCACCGCGAGCGTGCTGGTGTTGCCGTAGAAGAGGGTATAGCCGTCGGGATCGGCGGTCGCGGCGGCGCGTGCCGCCAAGGCACCACCGGCGCCAGGGCGATTTTCGATGATGACGGTCTGCGCTAACGATTGCTGCATCTTTTGCGCCATCAGGCGCGCCATGACGTCGGTTTGTCCGCCGGCCGGCGCCGGCACGATCATCTTGATCAGCCGTTCGGGATAGATGGTCTGAGCAGGCGCCGATGCGGCAGCCATAAGACCCACGGCGGCCAGGGCAAATCGCAGGTATCGTCGCCCCATCATCTCCTCCCGCGCAGCCAGTTCCATCGGAGGCTTTGACGTCACGCGCGCAGTCTACATGAGACCGACGCCGCCTGTGCTATCGTTTGCCAACCTACTGCGTCTTTCCCGGAAAACCCTATTTCCAGGAAAACCTACCATGGAGCATACCAAGCCTCCCTTCCGCGCCGAGCACGTCGGCAGCCTCAGTAGGCCCGCCGCGCTCATCGGGGCACGCGAAAAGGCGGACAAAGGCGAGATCTCGGATACCGAGCTCAAGCGGATACAGCACGCCGCGATTCGCGAGGTGGTGCGACTGCAGGAAGAGCTCGGACTCAAGCTGGTCACGGACGGCGAGTACAATCGCGGCTCCTGGCACCGCGACTTCATGCTGAAATTTCGCAACGTGCGAGTGATTCCGTCCAAGCTCACCGTCCGGTTTCATTCGGCCGATGGCGTCCGCCTACACAGCCCGCCGACGATGCAGGTGATCGGCAGGCTCGCTCGCCCCACAGGCGGAATTTTCGTTGAAGACTTCAGATTTCTCGCCTCGATCGCGCGGGCGATGCCGAAGATCACGCTTCCCTCGCCAACCGTGATGCATTTCCGCGGCGGGCGCGGCGCGATCGATGCCGATGCTTATCCCGACATCGCGGCTTTCTATGACGATCTTGCCCGTCTCTATCGCGAGGAAATCGGCGATCTCGGCAAAGCCGGCTGCCGCTATTTGCAGATCGACGAGGTCAACCTCGCCTATCTCTGCGATCCGGAGCTGCGCAAGCAAGTCACCAATATCGGCGAAGATCCGACGGCGCTGCCGCAGACTTACGCCAAGCTTCTCAATGCCGCGATCAAGGACCGTCCGCAGGGCATGACAGTATGCATGCATCTCTGCCGCGGCAACTTCGCCGGCGCATGGGTAGCGGAGGGCGGCTACGAGCCGATCGCCGAGCTCATCTTCAACGAGATTGGCATGGACGGCTATTTTCTCGAGTATGACAGCCCGCGCGCCGGATCATTCGAACCGCTGCGGTTTCTACCCAAAGGTAAGATGGCGGTGCTCGGCTTGGTCACGACCAAGAGCGGCAAGCTCGAATCCAAGGATGAGCTCAAGCGCCGCATCGATGAGGCGAGCAAGTACGTCCCGCTGGAGCAGCTCGCACTGAGCCCGCAGTGCGGATTTTCCAGTGGCATCGGCGGAAACGCCATGGATGTTGCGGGCGAGACCGCCAAGCTGCGCCTCGTTGTCGAGACCGCGCGCGAGGTTTGGGGCTCGGCGTGATGTGTGCGACGCCAGCGCGTCCGTAGCCGCAAGCCTTGCGCTCTGATAGCGTCGGTTGCCAAGCCAATGGAGGCGACCGTGCAAGAGCAAGTCGCGAGGCGCAAAGACACCAAAGCGTCCGAACCCAAATACAAGATGAGGGTCGAGAAGGACGTCGACGTCGCCATGCGAGACGGCGCCAAGCTCAAGGCCGACGTGTTCCGGCCGGACGATGCCGGGCATTTTCCCGTCCTGATCAATATGGGCATCTACCAAAAGGACAAGCTCTGGATTCCGCCAGCCGATCTGGAAGAGAAACCCAATCCTCACATGAATTGGGAGACCGTAAACCCGGAATGGTGGGTGCCGCGCGGATATTGTTGCGTGCGCGTGGACGAGCGCGGCTCCGGCAAGTCGCCCGGGCAATCCGTGCTCTATTCACCCCAGGAGGCGATCGACTTTTACGACGCCATCGAATGGGCCGGCCACCAGCCCTGGAGCAACGGGCGCGTCGCCACCATCGGCATCTCCTTCTTCGCCCGCACGCAGTGGTGGGTGGCAAATCTCAAGCCGCCATCGCTCACCTGCATCATGCCATGGGAAGGCGCCGCCGATCAGTATCGCGACATTCTTTATCACGGCGGCATTTTCGGCTCCGGCTTCATCGTCGGTTGGTTCACCACCCACATGGCGCATCACATGCTTGGACGCGCGTACCGAAATAATCCGGACGCTTTCCAGGACAACGTGTTGTGGCGGTTCATGCGCAACAGTCTGGACAGCGGTGTGTTCAAGACTCAGCAGGCGCAGTGGGAGAACATCGATCTGCCGATGTGGGCGGTCGGGAACTGGTCGGGCATGGGATTGCATCTGCGCGGCGCGACCGAAGGCTACATGCGCGCCGCCTCCAAACATAAGAAGCTGCGCATCCATTGCGGCACGCATTACCATCCGTTCTACAGCGACGACGGCCGACGCGACCAGCTGCGCTTCTTCGATTACTGGCTCAAGGACATCGACAATGACGTGATGCAGGAGCCGCCGGTGAAGCTCGCCATCCGCACCGGTCACGGCGCATATCATTTCCGCTACGAGAGCGAGTGGCCGATCGCGCGCACGCAATGGACCAAGCTCTACCTCGATTTGTCCGCGGGGGGCGGCGACGGCAACGCGGGTACGCTCAGCAGGACCAAGCCCCCGGCGGCCGCCAAGCGGAGCTATTCCGCGAGCGGCGCGTCCCATGCTGGCCACGCCTCGGCCTCGTCAACCTCGCTTGCGGCTGGCGCCGGAGGGGGCATTTCGCTGATCACCCCGCCGCTCGAGCAGGACACCGAAATCACCGGTCCGCTGGCCGCCCAGCTCTGGGTCTCGAGCACGACCGAGGACATGGATTTGTTTGTCACGCTGCGCAACATCGACCCTGCCGGGAACGACGTGCTGGAGATCGGGCAACAAGGCCAGCCGGTGCCGGTGGCGAAGGGCTGGTTACGCGTTTCGCATCGTGAGCTCGACCTCGACCTGTCGCGTCCGTATCGGCCTTATCACAAGCATCTGCGGCGGCAGTGGCTTACGCCAAATGAGATCGTCGAGGTGCAGGTGGAGATTTGGTCAACTTCGATGGTGTTCAAAAAGGGCCACCGCATTCGGCTCGACATTCAGCCGCGAGACGGTATCGGCAGCGCCCCCTACACGCATTACCACGCGGATTACAATGTCGGGGAGAACACGATCTATTCCGGCGGCGAGAAGGAATCTTTCCTGCTGGTGCCGATCATTCCGCCGAACTAATCCCGCGGACTGTCGAACGGCCGCAGGGCCGCATCGCCGCGGAAACGCGCACCGCAATACGGGAGGACGTCGATGCCGGCGGCGGTCAAGCGGCGCAAAAAATCCAACCGGCGCGCCCGTTCCAAGCGGGACAAGCCGGCACGGACTACGGCAAAGCAAGCCAGGGGTCCAACCCCCAAGCCAGTCGTGATCGACGTGCATGCACACCTCCTCGTGCCGGAGGCGATGAAGCGCACCTATGCGCATTCGCAATACGCGCATGCCGTGGCCGGAGGAGGTGGCGTGCCGGAGCCGCTATTCAAGCGCATGACGGAGCTCCCGCTGCGGCTGCGGGAGATGGATGCAACCGGCGTGGACATGCAGGTCATCAGCCCGAGCATCATGCAGCAATGCACCTATGCTCTCGACCCGCAGGAGGCGCTCGAGACGGATCGTTACAGCAACGACCGCGTCGCTGAACTCGTTGCCCAACATCCGGACCGTCTTATCGGGCTTGGCTCGCTGCCCCTGCACGATGTCGCGCTCTCGGCCGCCGAACTTAAGCGTTGCGTGCGCAACCTCAACCTGCGCGGCGTCATCATTTCATCGCATGTCAACGGCACCGAATTGGGCGACGCGCGCCTGCGGCCGTTCTGGGCGAACGCGGAAGAGCTCGGCGTCGTGATCTTCATTCATCCCGCCGGCAGCACTGAGAAGCGGATGCTCCGCAATCGGCTGATGATCACGGTGGGACAGCCATTGGAGGAAGCCTACGCACTATCATCGCTGATCTATGAAGGCGTGATGGATGAATTCCCAAAGCTGAAGATCCTGGTCGCTCACGGCGGCGGATATCTGCCATTCTATACCGGGCGGCACGACAACGAATATCGCTACGGCCGCGCGCCGCAGCTCAAGGGCGACTTCAGCAGTTACCTGCCCCGCTTCTTCTACGACACGGTGCTCTTCAATCTCGACATGCTGGAATTCCTGGTGACCAAAGTGCCCTCCAGTCACGTTATGCTCGCGTCCGACTATCCCTTTGCAGAAAAGAAGCCGGTCGAATACGTGCAGCGCGCAAAGAAAATCGGCAAAAGCGAGCAGGATGCGATCTTGGGAGCCAATGCGGCGCGGCTGTTCGGCATCTCGATTTGATCGTGCGCAATCATAGAGCGCGCGCCGCGCGCATTGCCTGGGGCGGCCGCTCCTTTTCGGCAGCCGATGGGTTTTAGATGAGCGACGTCGAGATTGTCCTTCATCCGATTCCGACCCCGCAGAGCAAGCCCTACATCATCGTGTTCGGGCCCGACCAGCACCTCTGGTTCTGCGAGAGCGGGACATCCAAGATCGGAAGATTAAATCCCGGCAACTGCGCTTTCACCGAGTTCCCAACGCCGACGCCGAGCAGCCGCCCGATCGGCATCACGTCTGCGGCTGATGGCGCGTTGTGGTTTTGCGAGAACGCCGGCAACAAGATCGGGCGGATCACCACGTCGGGCGCGATCACCGAGTTTGCTCTGCCGACGGCCAGCGCTGGGCCGGACGGCATCGTCGCGGGCCCGGATGGAAATGTGTGGTTCTCCGAGGCCCACGTCAGCCGCGTCGGCCGCATCACGCCCGGTGGCACGGTGACGGAATTTTCGCAAGGACTGACGCCAGGCTGCCGCCCGCTTTCGCTGGTGGTGCGAGGCGGCGAGTTGTGGTTCAGCGAGTACGAGGCTGGGCAGATCGGCCGGATCAACATCGACGGTCACGTCACCGAATATAAAATTCCGACGCCGAACAGCGAGCCCCGCGCCATGACGGCGCATCCCGACGGCAACATCTGGTTCGTCGAGACCAAAGCCAATGCGCTGGGATGCATCGACGCGCAGGGGCACATCACCGAGTGGCCAGTGAAGACCCCCGACGCTTCCGTGCGGGGCGTAACCGTGGCGCCAGACGGCGACCTCTGGTTCACCGAAAACTTCTCCAACAAGATCGGCCGCATGGCGCCGGACGGCAAAGTGATCGACGAGTATGCGATTCCCGTCGACAGTTGTGGCGCGCGCGCCATCATCGCCATCCCCGATGGCCGGCTGTTCTTTTCCGCCCACGATGCCGGCGCCATCGGCGAAGTCATCCCGCGGCGGTGACATGGGCGAAGCGAATACCGAATTAGAATGAACTGCTCTTCACCATTCGCTATCTGCGATAGGAGTAGGTCGTGACAAGCTCCAAGAGTCTCGAAGATCGAGTCCGCGCCATCGAAGACCGGCTCGAGATCTACAACATCATCGCCAGCCACCCGCCCAGCGCCGACACCGGCGGAAAGGCCCACATCGCGGGGAGCTGGGTGGAAGACGGGGTTTTCGACCGGGGCGAGACTCTCTCGAGCCCAACCGGGCGCGAGAGCATCGCCAACCAGGTGCTCAGCACCGATCACCAGGCCGCAATCGAGCGCGGGCTCGCACACTTCACCTCGCTGCCGCATATCGCGCTCGACGGCGATACCGCGGTGGTCACGTCCTATTTGCAGATCCTGGTGCCGCAGACGCAAGGCGAGCCGGTCGATGTCCCGAACCACGGCAGCTCCAAGGGCTTCCGCGTCCATCGCATGACTGCGAACCGCTGGGAGCTCGTGCGCACGGCGCAGGGCTGGAAGATCAAACGCCGGACCTTGCGTCAGCTCGACGGCACGGAGCCCGCGCGGAAAATCTTGCGGCAGGCGATCGCGCGTTAGGTGGACACGAGCTAGATCGGCCGGCCGACTCCCGCGGCAAGCGCGCGCTGATAGACGAGCTCGGCGAAGGCGACGTCCTCGAGCGCGATGCCGAGCGACTTGAACAATGTCACGTCGGACGGCGATGTGCGGCCGCTGGCCTTGCCGGTGACGAGCTCGCCGAGCTCGCGGATGGCGGACCAGGTGAGCTTGCCGGCGGCCACCAGCTCGCGAAATTCGGCGGCTTCCTCTTTCGCCTGGGCGACATGGTCGGTTGCCTTGACCGCGGCGCGCAACACCGTTTCGGCGTCGACTTCGCGACGCCCGTCGGAATTGGCGCCGGCGACGTTGACGTGCGCACCTTGGCCGAGCCAATCCGCCCGGCACACCGGCTCGGCTGACTTGGTGATCGTGACCACCACGTCGGCCTCGGCCACGCAGGCCTGTGCCGAGGATGCTGGCAGCACCTCGAGGCCGAGCTCGCTTTCCAGCGAACGCGCATAAGCCTCGCGCTGCTCGGCTGTGCGGGAGAAAACTTTGACCCGCTTGATCGGCCTAACCGCACAGACGGCTGCAACTTGCATGCGCGATTGTTTGCCGGTGCCGATGACTCCGAGAGTGCGCGCATGCCCATTGGCCAAGAGGTTGGTCGCAATCCCACTCGCCGCGCCTGTGCGCATCTGTCCAAACAGATCGGCCTCGATTACCGCCTTGAGGCTGCCGTCGAGCGAAGAATAGAGCAGCGCATGATACTGCGCGCCCTTCACCCCGGCATAGGCTTTGAGCCCGTGCACACCCTTGGCCCCGTAGGCCGCGCCCATCAGGTTGAAGGCGCCGCCCGGCAGCGGCGCGCGTTGACGCGGCAGATTGGTGGTCGACGGCTGACCCCATGTCGCGAACAAGGCTTCAAGCACCGCGATGGCGTCCTTGACGGTAACCAGACGGCCGACATCAGCTTCGGTGAGATAGATCGCCGGCATGGCCCTTGGCTCCCCCCACGCAGACGCCACGGCATTAGGTTCCTGGCTTGAGCACGTCTTCGAGCCAGTCCCACATGTAATGCACGCCGATCGTGACGTTGTCGACCTGACAATGATGGAAGCCGCCCTCGTCGCGCTCGAAGACCTTGAACGTCTTGTGCTGCGAGCCGACCGCGGCGAAGCATTTTTCCGCAAGCGAGAGTGGAATCTGTTCGTCGCCGGCGCCGTGCAGGAGGAGAAACGGACACCTCATCTTCTGCACGATTCCATCGAGCCGGAAAGCTTCGAGCTTCTTGAGCGCCGCGGCTTGGCTCGACACGCCGAGCACCCACTGCAGATGCTCCGGCGGCACTGAAAGCGAAAGCACCTTGCCGGAGGCGAGCTCCTCGAGCCTCTTCGCCCAGATGGCGTGATAGTCCCATTGCGCCCCCCAGGCGACGCAGCAGGCAAAGCGCGGCTCGAGCGCGGCCGCCCGCGGCGCATAATAACCCCCGAGACTGAGCGCCATCACGCCGATCCGGCGAGGATCGAACTCGCGGCGACCGCTGAGATATTCATAAGCCGCGGTGGCATAGCGCTCGGTCTCCGCGATCAGCGGCAGGCTGCGGAAGCGCACGCTCTCGCCGTTTCCCGGGCCATCGACGATGAGACAGCCGATGCCGCGCGCGGCAAGATCGGGAATGCCGTAGCCGTATTGCAGCTCTTTGGTGACATCGAAACCGTCGAAGAACACCATGCACGGCGCGGATCTCGATCCTGCAGCCTCGGCATCGGGATGCACGAGGAGCGCCGGCAAGCTCGTGCCATCGTACTGCACCTCGACCGGTTCGATGCGCGGACGCCGCATGAGGGCGGCGGCGGCCTTGAAGAGTTGCACGGAGGTCGCGTAGACCGCCATGCTGCGCTCCGAACGGGGATGAATGAAACGCTCACCGGTCTGGTAATAGCGGGTCGCGCGCATGAAGCACGAGGCTACGGTGAGCCTGTGGCCTTTCGCCTCCGCGTCGCGCCCGCGGGCTGCGATCTTGTCACCCATGCGAGTCCACTCTTCGAACCACGCGGTGTCATCGCCGATACGACCTTCGAGCGCGCGTCCGACGCGATGCACCTCGTCGATTTCGATGCCGGTCCAGGGGGCAGCGCCCAGGCAAATGAGGAGGCCCATGGACCAGCGGTAGTTGGCAGGAAAATAAAGGAAGGCGGGGTCGTCTTTGCGGCCGATCACGTGTTGCTCCCGGTCAGTCGTGTCGGCGCACAATGAAGCCATTGCATGCCATTCCTCCAGTGATGACTGGAACATCCGCTCGTCGGACAGGGGCAGAGAGCGGCGCGGCCGGTTTCATACCGGCTTTTCGCCGAGGATGGTCACTCGCCGCATCAGGCGTCGCTCGTTGGGACTGAAATCGGTCCGCGCATGCAGCGTGCACCGATTGTCCCAGATCAAGAGATCGCCGGCACGCCAGATGTGCTCGTAGATGAAATCGCGACGCTCCTGGTGGTCGAACAGGAACGCGAGCAACTCCTCGCTCTCCCGTGCGGGTAACCCCTCGATCCGCACCGTCATCAGGCGATTGACGTAAAGCGCCTTGCGTCCGGTCGCCGGATGCGTACGCACCACCGGGTGCGCGTAAGAGGGAACGCTCGGCGCAAGCCGCGTGCCGCGCTTGGTTGCTGCTGTGTCGTAGTCGTAGGCATTGACCGCTTTGCAGCCCTCGATGCGCCGCTTGATCTCGGGAGGCAAGGTCTCATAGGCCCTGTAACCGTTGGCGAACAACGTGTTGCCGCCTGTGCTCGGCACCTCGAGTGCGTACAGCATCGAAGCCATCGCGGGCAGCTCTTGATGGCATTGGTCGGTATGGAAATGCATCTCGCCGTCGGGCAAAGCGCCGATCGGTTTGCCGTCCTCGCAGATGTTGGAGATCAGCATCACCGCGGGGTGGTTGCGCACGAACTGCTTGGTGTGGATCTGCGCCGGGGGTCCGAATTTTGCCGCGAAACGGACCTGCTCCTCCTCGCTCAGCTTCTGATCGCGCAACAGAATGACGAGGTTCTGGTACCAGGCGTCGCGAATTTGCGCGAAGACATCGTCGCCGATCTCTTGCCTCAGGTCGATGCCGATGATCTCGGCGCCCAGTGCGGCTGATAACGGCCGCAAGGCGAGCGCCGGCGGACGAAGTTCGGCCCGAGCACCTTGCATTGCAGCCGCTCCATCGATGCCTAGCCGCCAAGTGGCGGCAGCGCTTGCCGCGATTATGGGCCGCCGGACAGCCGACGCTCAAGGCTCCTTCGCGTCGATGAGCACGAAGGCGACACGGCAGGGCTCAGTGCCGCGATTCACCCAGGCGTGATTGGTGCCTTGCTGCACCAGCACATCGCCCGCCTTGAGGTGAATTTCCGAATCGTCGAGCAGCATGTCGATCTCGCCGGCCATGACCACGGCGTAGTCCACCGTGCGCGTGCGATGCATGGCGGGGTGCCGCGGCGGCAATCCGCGCTTGGGCGCGCCATCGCCGAGACTTTGATGCATAGTACTGGGGTCGAGCTTTCTAGTCTCCGCCGTTTCCGGCGGGAACTCGACGATGCGAAACACCGAGCCGCCGCGTGGCGGCATGATGCCGATGTCGATCGCGGCGCGGTCGGCGCTCCCGGAGAGGTCGGCCGGCGTCTGATCCGTCACCCACAACAAGCGCGAGACGGTCTGCGTCGGCGGGCGCACCTTTTTGTGCGGAGTGGCGCCGTCGCGGAGCACCACGGCCTTGTCGTTGCTGTCGATCGTGGTGACCACGCGGCGAACGTCTGGGCTCAAAGCCATAACGGCGTCTCCTGCGATGTTTGCGAAGAGGATGAAGCAGGCAATCTGTCACCGCCGGGCTTGACCGCGCAAGCCGAGTTTGCGCCGGCATTCCCGAACCGAGGCATGGCCGGTGTCCTCGCAATAGATCTTTTGCAGGACGAAGGCAGTGCAGGCTCAAGGCAGGAGTAGCGTTGGACTCGCGCCGCCAGCTTCAGAGCCGATCAAATCAGATCACGGCTCACACCTGCCGCTCGACCATCATGCGCCTGATCTCGGCGATCGCCTTGGCCGGATTGAGACTCTTCGGACAGGCTTTGGCGCAATTCATGATGGTGTGGCAGCGGTAGAGACGGAACGGATCCTCGAGATTGTCGAGGCGTCGCCCGGTCGCCTCGTCGCGGCTGTCCTTGAGCCAACGATTGGCCTGCAACAGCGCGGCCGGCCCCATGAAACGCTCGCTGTTCCACCAATAGCTCGGGCACGCGGTCGAGCAGCACGCGCACAGGATGCACTCATAGAGCCCATCGAGCTTCTGGCGATCTTCGTGGCTCTGTTTCCACTCCTTCTGCGGCGTCGGCGAGGTGGTCTGCAGCCAGGGCTCGATCGCGGCATGCTGGGCGTAGAAATTGGTGAGGTCGGGCACGAGATCCTTCACGACCGGCATGTGCGGCAGCGGATAGATCTTCACAGCGCCCTTGATATCCGCCATCGCCTTGGTGCAGGCGAGCGTATTGGTACCGTCGATATTCATCGAGCAGGAGCCGCACACGCCTTCGCGGCAGGAGCGGCGGAAGGTCAGCGTCGGATCGATGTTGTTCTTGATCCAAATTAGCGCGTCCAGGACCATCGGCCCGCAATCGCCGCAGTCGACGTAATAGGTGTCCAGGCGCGGGTTTTTGCCGTCATCCGGATTCCAGCGGTAGATCCGATACTCGCGCACGTCGTGCGCGCCGGCGGGATACGCCCACGTTTTCCCGTCGGTAACCTTGGAGTTTTTCGGCAGCGTAAATTGAACCATCTGACTGTGCCCTGATCCCTAATACACACGCGCCCTCGGCTCGATATAAGCCACCTCGTTCGTCAACGTGTAGGCGTGCACCGGCCGATAATCGATTCGCACCTTGCCGTTGGCGTCGAGCCAAGCCAGCGTGTGCGTCATCCAATTCTTGTCGTCGCGCTCGGGGAAGTCCTCGCGCGCATGTGCTCCGCGGCTTTCGGTGCGGTTCTTCGCGGAGTCCATGGTGACGACCGCCTGCGCGATCAGGTTGTCGAACTCGAGCGTCTCGATCAGGTCCGAGTTCCAGATCAGCGAGCGGTCCGTGACTTTGATGTCGACGACGCCGCCGTAGACCTCTTGGATGAGCTTGTGGCCTTCTTCCAAAACCTCGGCGCTACGGAACACCGCGCAGTTGCTCTGCATCACCCTCTGCATCTTCAGGCGCAGTTGCGAGGTCGGCGTCTTGCCCGCGGCATGGCGGAATTTGTCGAGCCGCGCCAGCGCGCGGTCGGCGGAATCCTTCGGCAGATCGGGATGGCCTTCCCCCGGACGCAGAACTTCGGCGCAGCGCAAAGCCGCCGCGCGGCCGAACACCACGAGATCGATCAGCGAATTCGAGCCCAGGCGATTGGCGCCGTGCACCGAGACACAGGCTGCCTCCCCGAGTCCCATCAGACCCGGCACCACGTAGTCGTCGTTGCCGTTCTTCTTGGTCAAGGCTTCGCCATGATAATTCGTGGCGATGCCGCCCATGTTGTAATGCACAGTCGGAACGATCGGGATCGGATCGGTGCTGACGTCGACGCCGGCGAAAATGCGCGCAGATTCGGAAATACCGGGCAGCCGCTCGTGCAATATTTCCGGATCAAGATGGTCGAGGTGCAGATAGATGTGATCCTTGAGCTTGCCGACGCCGCGCCCCTCGCGAATCTCGATGGTCATGGCGCGGGAAACGACGTCACGCGAGGCGAGATCCTTGGCGGACGGGGCATAGCGCTCCATGAAGCGCTCGCCCTCGGAATTGACGAGGTAGGCGCCCTCCCCGCGCGCGCCTTCCGTGATCAGGCAGCCGGCGCCGTAAATGCCGGTGGGATGGAATTGCACGAATTCCATATCCTGCAGCGGTAGTCCCGCCCGCAACACCATGGCGTTGCCGTCGCCGGTGCAGATGTGCGCGGAGGTACAGGAGAAGTAGGCACGCCCATAGCCGCCAGTGGCGAGGATAGTCATCTGCGCGCCGAAGCGATGGATCGAGCCGTCGTCCAGGTTGATGGCGACGACCCCGCGGCAGCGGCCCTCTTCGTCCATGATCAGATCGATGGCGAAGAATTCGATGAAGAACTCAGCCGCGTGGCGCAGCGCCTGACCGTACATGGTATGCAGCATCGCGTGGCCGGTGCGGTCGGCAGCGGCACAGGTGCGCTGCGCGGTGCCCTTGCCGTAATGCGTCGTCATGCCGCCGAAGGGACGTTGGTAGATCTTGCCGTCCTCGCGCCGCGAGAACGGCAGGCCCCAATGCTCCAGCTCGTACACCGCCTCGGGCGCGCTGCGGCACATGTATTCGATGGCATCCTGGTCGCCCAACCAGTCGGCGCCCTTGACGGTGTCGTACATGTGCCAGCGCCAGTCGTCCTCTCCCATATTGCCGAGCGCGGCGGCGATGCCGCCCTGCGCCGCGACAGTATGCGAGCGAGTAGGAAACACCTTGGTGATGCAGGCGGTCTTGAGCCCGGCCTCGCTGCAGCCGACCACCGCGCGCAGGCCAGCGCCGCCGGCGCCGACCACGACCACGTCGTAGTTGTGATCCTCGATCGGGTAGGCGCGGCCGTTGATCGCCGGTCCTTTGCCATTCGATCCGCCGTTGCTAGTCACGGGTCACACCTTGAAGCTGAGCATGAGGATGGCGAAGGCGCCGGCGAGTCCCACCGCGACGGCGAAGAAGGTATTCGCAATCACCAAGATGAGCTTCCTGGCCTCGTCGTGCACGTAGTCTTCGATGATTACCTGCATACCGATGCGCATGTGGGTCGTCACCGAAATGATGAACAGCAGCATGATCACGGCGATGAGCGGGGAGCCGAGAATCTGCACCACGGCGGCGTGATTGCGCCCAAGCAACGCAACAACGATGAGGACGAAAGCGATCGTGAGCGGCACGTTGGCGATCGCCGTCAGGCGCTGGCGCCAGAAATGTCCGGTACCGGATCTAGCCGACCCGAGGCCGCGCACGTGCTTGAGCGGCGTGCTCATGTCTCCGAACGCCATCAGCGCGGCCCTCCGATGAAGAGATAGCCGACGATCCAGATGACGATGGTCAGGCTGATGGAACCGACGAGGTTCGCCCGCGCCAGCCATTCGCGCTCATGGGGGCCGAAGCCATGCCCGGTATCCCAGATCAAGTGTCTGATGCCCCCCAACATGTGGTGCATGAGCGCCCAGGTATAGCCGAACAGAACGAGCCGGCCGAAGAACGAGTTCATGAAGGAGCCGATTCCGGCATAAGCCTTGGGACCAGACGCCGCGGCGATCAGCCACCACGCCACGAGCAGGGTGCCGAAATAGAGGGCGGCACCGGTGATGCGATGCGCGATGGACATCATCATCGTCAGCGTCGGCTTATAGATGAAGAGATGGGGAGAGAGCGGCCGCTCAGCGGGTGCCTTGATTTCGGCCATTGTTCTTCTCCGTCCTCGCGTGCGCTTTCGTTCGTAACCAAAGTCGCGGCGCGCGGCAATCCATGGCGCTTGGGTGGCGCAGCTTTCGCCAATGGCGAATATGACGCTCGGGGACTTGGCGGACAATAGGTATTTAACGTAGCTTTGCTTCGCTGAATCCGAAGGCAAGCCCGCCTCGCGGGCATGGGAAAGCCATGCGCTTCGACCTGACCGATCTCAGCCTCTTTCGCCACGTGGTCGAGGCGGGCAGCATCACGGGCGGTGCGGAGCGCGCGCATCTGGCGCTGGCCGCAGCCAGCACGCGCATTCGCAACATGGAGGACGCGCTGGGGGCGGCGCTGCTCGTGCGCAGCCGGCAAGGCGTGACGCCGACCCAGGCCGGCCGCACGCTCCTGCAACATGCGCGCGCGATCTTGCGCCAGGCGGAGCGGCTACGCGAGGACCTCGGCGTTTATGCCGGCGGACTTGCCGGGCAGATCAGGGTCCTCTCCAATACCAATGCGCTCACCGAATTCCTGCCGGAAGCGCTGAGCTCGTTTCTCTCCTCGCATCCCAACGTCAGCGTCGACCTCGAGGAGCGGCTGAGCGACGAAATCGTGGGCTTAATCGCGGAAGGGGTTGCCGACCTCGGCATCGTCGCCGCCACCGTCGACCTGAGCGCGCTGGAGACTTATCCCTTTCGCAAGGACCGGTTCGTGCTGGCAGTGGCGCGCAGTGATCCCCTCGCCAAGCGCTCCAAGATCGCATTCGCGGACGTGCTTGACCACGATTTCGTCGGCCTCGATCGCGCGAGCGCGCTGCAGCGGTTCCTCGCCGACAAGGCGGCCCGCATCGGACAGCCGTTGCGGCTGCGCGTGCAATTGCGCAGCTTCGATGCGGTATGCCGCCTGGTCGAGTGCAAGGTCGGGATTGGCATCGTGCCCGAGACCACCGCGCGGCGCGTGGCGCGCACCATGGCGATCGTCCCGGTGCCGCTGACGGACCCTTGGGCGGTGCGTGAACTCACTATCTGCATCCGCAGTCTCGAAGAACTGCCACCCTATGCCCGTCAGCTGGTCGAGCACTTGCGCAGGAGCCCGTGAGCAGAAACCAACGATGACCACTGCCGTCGGTTATCCTCCCGCATCGCTTTTTTCGCCAGTGCCGAGCCGCAGGGTCGTGGTGCGCGCCGCGAGCCATGCCAACAGCCGACATCCCATGTTGCCATTGAGCATTGGATTGGGGCTCTGATCCTTCGCGTTGAGCGGACTGAACCAGCTGCTTAGCGACTGGCTTCTCTCACTCGGGAAACGTGGTCCCGAACATCGGCAGACCGCTTCGCGACTCCGCTTTGGTCGCTTCATCCTGCAGAACATCCCAGTGTTCAGCGAGCACGCCGTCGGCCACTCGGACGACATCGGCGGCGATCCAATTTCTGGGCCTTCCCATTCCCGAAAACCGGCCATGGATGATCACGTAATCGTTTTCAGCAACGATCAGGCCCGGCTCGTACTTCAGCGTCGCTGGCATGCTCCTAACCAGATTGAACAGGCCGTCGCGCCCAGGCGCGATGTGCGCGCTGTGTTGAATGTAGTTCGATGACCAGTACCGCTCGGCGGCCTTGTAGTCCCGCTTATTGAAAAGCGTATCGAACGCCTCGAGCACGAGCGCCTTGTTTTGCACCGCAGTGGTCTTATACGGCATTAAGCCATAACACTGTGTTCATGGGTGTACAGCAACTCGCAACGCTTGCGGTCCATAAACGCTTCTTCGTCGGGGATCACGTTCTGCCTGTAGCCATCCGATTCGAAGAATGCTTTTGCCCCGGAGATGTCAT
>DATNNX010000045.1:0-8216 GCA_035601615.1 Xanthobacteraceae bacterium | reverse complement strand
ATCGACGAGGAGGATCAGGCGCTAAGCGCAACGGAGGAGGAGGCGCGCCGTGGGCGTGCGCATGCCTGCATCTTGACCTTCGACGTGAGCGATCTCGGCGCCATCAAGCCGCTTGCGCAGTTCCAGGTCAGCGAGCTCGATTCGCCGTTCAGCCGTACCGGCGGCGCACGCTTCGGCGCGCATCAGTTCTGCGAGCGCATGACGGGCACCATCGTCCATGCCGTCTGGTTCGGCGGCGGATTGCGGATCATCGATGTGGCCGATCCGCAAAGCCCGCGCGAGGTCGGCCATTTCATCCCCGAGCCCGTTGCGGGAAGGACCGCGCCGCAGAGCAACGACGTCGCGCTCGACGAACGCGGTCTGATCTACATGATCGATCGCCACGTCGGCTTCGATATCTTGGAGTCTCGGGTCTGAACCGGAGGGTCGCACGCGCTGGACTGAGGTCCCACGCGGAACTACCATCCTCCGCAACAAGTACACTGCGAGGTGTATACCATGCGCAAATCGATCGTCGTGACCGCAGCCGCAATGTTCGGGGCAGCCGCAGCTGCAGCTCCGAGCCCTGCCGTTGCCAAGCCCAAGCTGAGCGATATCTCGGTGACCAAACAGACCGACAAAGCGTCGCCAAATCTTCTCCGTGCGAACACGGCTCCGCGTGACGTTGCCACCGGTCAAGCAGTTGGCAGACGAACGCACAAGCCCGTTCGCTGAGCCCGCGCCAGCTCACTGCGTCGACTGATAGAACGCCTTGGCGTCGGCGCTGAACGCTCTGCGCGATTCCGCGTCAGTGTAGAACATGTGCCCGCCGCGATAGAGCACAAGCTGTGTGCGCGAGGGATCGCCCATCGGCGGCAGATGATCGAGGACGTAGCGGCTCGCCGCGTAAGGCGTCACCATGTCGGCGTAGCCGTGCGCGACAAGCAGGCGGAACGAGGGAATGAACGCGAGCAATTCCCGCAAATCGTCGCTGGCGCTGGCCGAACCGCGTCCCGCGCCTTCACCCCAATCCCATTTGCCTGCGATGTCGGACGCGAGCAGGATGTAGCTCATATCGGTCTTGAATCCGAGCTCGTCGCGCGCATAGGCGGCGTAGGCCGCGCCATAAGCCCGGGTGAGGCTGTCCAGCACCGGATCACCCCCGCGCGCGCTCTCCTGTTCTGGGAAGGGGTCGGGCACCGCGAAGGTCGCGTCGTAGCGGCTGACGATCTTGCCTTCGCCGGAGCGCAAATGCTTGATGTAGGCATCGCGAATGAATCCGCGCGAGCGGGTGACGACGTCCTCGGGAAGTCCGGTGAGCTTTGCGACGCGCGCATAGAAATCGCGTGCGGCATCGCCTTGCGGCCGTGGGCCGGCGAGCGTCGTGAGGTAGTCGGTAAGGGCGAAACGCTCCACCTCAGCCTGAGCCTCCTTGCTGAAAGCGCCTGTACGCTCGAGCTCGGCCGCCGCCAAGGACGGCAATTGCAAGGCGGCGCTCAGCGCGGAGCGATTGCTGCCGAAGGTCAAGCCGCCCTCGATGACCGGCGACAGCATGATAATGCCGGACATTATGATGCCCTGCTCGTGCTGCAACACGTGCGCCACCTTGGCGGCGCGGTATCCGCCGTAGCTCTCACCGAGAAGATATTTGGGCGAAGCGGTGCGGCCGTTCTTGGCGAGATAGAGGGCAATGACCTTGGCCACGGCCTGCGCGTCTTGCCGCACGCCATAGAAGGCGTTGCCGCCGTCGGCCTTCGCCGGCCTACTCCAGCCGGCGCCGACCGGATCGATCATGACCAGATCGGTGAATGCGAGCCAGGTCGCAGGATTGTCGCGCATACGGGCGGCGGCGGCATCGTTGCCGGGAAACTCGAGGATGCGCGGACCGACCAGTCCCAAATTGAGATAGGCCGACGCCGCCCCAGGTCCGCCGTTGAAGGCAAAAGTGACGGGACGGCTCGCAGCGTCGGCGTTCTTTGCGACATAGGCGGTGTAATAAACTGCGGCCGAACGCTCGCCCGACTGATCGAACAGCGAGAACGTTCCCGCGGTCGCGGTGTAGGGCAAACTGCCGCCTGGAATCGCGACCGCATGCTCCGTCACGGCGTCTGCCGGCAATAGCCGCAGCACGCTCTCTCGCGCTTGTTCCGCTTGCCGCGGCTCGCTCGCGTGTTGTTCGCTCTGCTGCGCTGGTGGGCGGCGCGGGCGCTCCTGCGCGCTCGCGAGCGTAGCCATGCCGGCGATTACGAACGCCAAGAGCGTCCGGCTGAGCTTGGCCAGGGAGGGGATGATCAGCGGGGGCGTGGTCATCAAGGCGTCCAATAACAATGTTGCAGCGCCCCACTTGGACAGACCATAGCGTATAGAGCCCTGCCTGCTCAAACTCGTCCTCGGTGGACAACGGGCGATAGATCAGGGAATGTCGGCTTCCCGGCGCTTTGCCGGGCGAAGAAAACTGCAGGAAAATGCAAAAAGAAACACCGCGCAGGACGCCGAAGGCCAGGCCAGTTCCCAGGGCCTCACGCGCGCTCGAGCGCTTCACGGTCCTCGACCTGACGCGCGTGCGCGCCGGGCCCACCTGCGTGCGTCAGCTCGCGGACTGGGGCGCCAACGTCATCAAAATCGAGTTACCCCCTGACCCTGGCGGCGGCGATCCGCTCGGTGGTCCGCGCGAAGGATCCGACTTTCAGAATCTGCACCGCAACAAGCGCAGCATCACGCTCAACCTCAAGGCGCCGCAAGCCTTGGCGGCGTTCAAGCGCATGGTGAAGAAAGCCGACGTCGTGGTCGAGAACTTTCGCCCCGACGTGAAGCGGCGGCTCGGCATCGATTATCCGCAGTTGCGCAAGGTCAATCCGAAGCTGATCTACGCGAGCATTTCCGGTTTCGGGCAGACCGGGCCCTACGCCGGCCGGCCTGGCTTCGACCAGATCGCGCAAGGCATGGGTGGCTTGATGTCGATCACCGGTCTGCCGGGGCAAGGGCCGGTGCGTGTCGGCATCCCGGTCGCCGATCTGTGCGCCGGATTGTTTTGCGCGCTCGGTATTCTGGTTGCACTGCTCGAGCGGGAGAAGTCGAAAAAGGGCCAGTACGTCGCAACATCGCTGCTGGAAGCCCAGATCTTCATGCTCGACTTTCAAGGCGCGCGTTGGCTGATCGGCGGCGAGGTGCCTGGTCAGGCCGGTAACAATCATCCGACCAGTATTCCGACTGGCGTGTTCAAGACCGCCGACGGGCACATCAACATCGCTTCGACCGGCTCGAAGATATGGGCGCGGTTCTGCAACACCGCCAACGCAACCGAGCTGATGCAGCGTCCGGAATATCAAACCGCCGCCGAGCGCTCGAAGCACCGCGACGCGCTCAATGCGGATATGGAGAAATATACGGTCAAGCGCACGAGCGCGGAGTGGATCGAACTGCTCAACAAAGCCGGGGTTCCCTGCGGGCCGATCTACACGATCGACCAGGTCTACGCCGACCCGCAGGTCGTGCATCTCGGTATTGCGCAGCCGGTTAAGACCAAGAACAAGTCGACACTGCGCATGGCCCGCCAGCCGGTATCGCTGTCGCGTACGCCGAGCCGGTTCGCGGCGCCGCCGCCGGAGCTCGGCGAGCATACCGACACCATACTCAAGGAATTCGGCTTCAGCGCGAAGCAAATTGCCGCGCTGCGCAAGGCGAATGCTGTTTGACGAGCTCGAACTGGTGCGCGAGGCGCGGAGGACAAGCGATGGACGACGTGACTAAGACCGACAAGGTGCTCGCGCGCAAGGACGGGCGCATCGGATATGTAATCTTCAATAATCCCGACCGTCATAACGCGGTGTCGCTCGATATGTGGGCGGCGACCAGCCGCATACTTGAGGATTTCGCGGTGGACGATGAGGTGCGCGTGGTGGTGCTCACGGGTGCCGGCGGCAAGGCGTTCGTCTCCGGCGCCGATATTTCCAAGTTCGAGAGCGAGCGCGCCACCCTCGAGGCGACCAGGCACTACAATGCAACGGTCGAGAAGGCATATGCCGGGATCCAGCAGTTTCCCAAGCCGACCATCGCCATGATCCGCGGATACTGCATCGGCGGCGGCCTTGGACTGGCAGTGTGCTGCGATCTTCGCATCTGCTCCGACAATTCGCGCTTCGCAGTGCCGGCGGCAAAGCTCGGCCTCGGCTATTCCTATGCCGGGCTGCGCCGGCTCATCGACGTGGTCGGGCCGGCGTTTGCGCGCGAGATCTTCTTTACCGCGCGCCAGTTCGATGCCGAGGACGCCCGTCAGATGGGCCTGGTCAACCGCGTCGTGCGGCAGGTGGAGCTCGACACCTACGTCAAGGATTACGCGGAGACGATCGCTGCCAACGCGCCGCTTACGGTCAAGGCGGTCAAGTACATCGTCGGCGAAGTCATGAAGGATGACTCTGCGCGCAACACGGCCCGGTGTGCCGAGATGGTGGAGCAGTGCTTCGCCAGCAACGACTTCATCGAAGGCCGCCGCGCCTTCATGGAGAAGCGCAAGCCGGCATTTACCGGCACCTGAGCAAGTGGCGGCAAGCTGTCGCGGATACCAATCGACGATTTAGTGTTTCAATGGTCGAGACGGCGGCGGCGGAACGACCTGCAGGGTGTCGAGGAGAACGGGCGTGGCGTCGGTCGAACTGCGAGGCCTGACCAAGCGTTATGGGGAGGTCGCGGTCGTCGACGACGTGTCGCTCACCATCGAGCACGGCCGGCTCGTGTGTCTGCTCGGCCCCTCCGGCTGCGGCAAGACGACGACGTTGCGCTTGATCGCAGGCTTCGTCGAGCCGTCCGCGGGCGAGATCCGGGTCGGCGACCGTCTCGTGTCCTCGCCGGCACGGACGCTGCCGCCGGAGCGGCGCAACATGTCCATGATCTTCCAGAGCTATGCTCTGTGGCCGCACATGACGGTCGCGGAGAACGTCGCCTACGGACTGAAACTGCGCAAGGTTGATCGCGCGACCATGGAGCGCAAGCTCGCTGCGATCCTGGATACGACCCACCTGCGCCCGCTCGCCGACCGGTATCCGGGCGAGCTCTCGGGCGGACAGCAGCAGCGCGTAGCGCTCGCGCGCGCCCTCATTGTCGAGCCCGAGACGTTGCTCCTCGACGAGCCACTGTCCAATCTCGATGCCAATCTGCGCGAAGAGATGCGCTTCGAGGTGCGCCGCCTGCACGACGAGTATCGGTACACCACGGTTTACGTAACGCACGACCAGTCGGAGGCGATGACGACCGCCGACCTGATCGCGGTGATGAATGCGGGCAGGATCGAACAGGCGGGCTCGCCCGAGGATATTTACGATCGGCCGCGCTCGGAATTCGTCGCCCGCTTCATCGGCTCGAGCAACGTCATCAAGGGCCGAGTGCTTGACGATTGTCATCTCGCGTCTTCGGGCTCGACGCTGCGCTGCAGCGGCGGCAAATTTGCCGCCGGCGCCGAGGGCGCGGTCGCCATACGACAGCACGCGGTGCGGCTATCGGCGAAGAAGCCCGACGCAACCGAAAATGTGCTGCCGGGAACCGTGGTGCGGCAGGTGTTCCTCGGCGCAAGCCGTGACTATCTGGTGGAGGTGGGCGACGGCACGCAGCTGCGCGTGGTTGCACCCGCGGCGGAAAATATCCCCCAGGGCGCTTCGGTATGGCTCCATCTGCCGCCGGAGCGTTGCCTGATACTGAGCGGATGACTGGCAAGACCAACCATTTTGGGTGAGGAGATGACGATGAAACGGTTTGCACGCCGGGACGTGCTCAGGGGCTCGGTGGCCATCGCGGCATCGGGCGCGTTTGCATCTGTGACCTCGGCCGCCCCGCCGCCAAGCCCGGTCACACCGGAGATGATCGCGGCGGCAAAGAAAGAGGGCAGGGTTGTTTACTACACGTCGATCGATCTGCCCGTTGCGGAGCGCATCGCCAAAGCGTTCGAGGCGAGATATCCCGGTATTGACGTGCGCGTGGAGCGCACCGGCGCCGAGCGCGTATTCCAGCGTATTGGCCAGGAATATGCGAGCCGCATTCACTCGGTCGATGTCGTCAATTCGTCTGACGCCGCCCACTTCGTCGTGTGGAAACGCGAAGGGATGCTCGAGGCGTACGTGCCCGAGGACGTTGCCAAATATTATCCCGCCGAGCACAAAGACCTCGATGGCACCTTCGCGAGCTTTCGCGTTTGGCTGTGCGTTATCGCCTACAACACGACCATGGTCAAAGCCGAGGAGGCGCCCAAGAGCTACGCCGACCTGCTCGATCCGAAATGGACGGGCAAGATCGTCAAAGCGCATCCGAGCTACAGCGGCACCATCATGACCGCGACCTACCAAATGGCGCGCGACCTCGGGTGGGACTATTTCGAGAAGCTTGCCAAGCAGAAGGTGATGCAGGTGCAGTCGTCGGCCGATCCGCCGAAGAAACTGGCTCTCGGCGAGCGCGCGGTGATGGCGGACGGCAACGAGTACAACATATTCATCGAGAAGGAGAAGGGGACACCGGTGGAGATCGTCTATGCGACCGAAGGGTCGCCCCTCATTGTCGGACCCAATGGGTTGTTCAAGAACGCGCCCAATCCGAACGCCGCGCGGTTATTCCAGAGCTTCTGCTTTTCTCCGGAGGCGCAACAGCTCTGCATCGATGTCGCAGGCCTGCGATCGGTGCATCCGCAGACCAAAGACAAGCCAGGACGCAAACCCTTCGGCGAGATCAAGAAGATGAAGGACGATCCGGAGGGGGTCGAAAGGCTGAGCGCAGAAATCAAGGCGCGTTACAGTAAGCTATTCGGTGTATGAGGCTGATCAGCGCGAGGCGGACCGGGAGAAATAAATGCGCGAGCGTCGGTTCTCCAGGCGCGACGTGCTCAAGTCGTCGGCTGCGGTTGCTGGTGGTCTTTTCGGGTCTCCGTCTCGGGCGGCAGCGCCCGAACCGACGGCGATTACGCCTTCCCTCGTCGAGGCGGCCAGAAAAGAGGGGAGGCTCTTCTACTACACCTCGATCGACCTACCGCTGGCAGAGAAGATTGCGAAATCGTTCGAGGCCGCCTTTCCTGGGATCGCCGTCCGTGTCGAGCGCAGCGGCGCGGAACGCGTGTTCCAGCGCATCGGCCAGGAATACGCGAGCCGCATCTACGGCGTTGATGTGGTTAATTCGTCCGACGCGGCGCATTTCATCGCCTGGAAGCGGGACGGCATTCTGGCCCCCTTTGTCCCGGCTGACGTCGCCATGCATTATCCCGCGGACCACTACGACCCCGACGGAATGTTCGCAAGCTTCCGTGTGAGTCTGAGCCCGATCGCCTACAACACCGATTTGGTCAAGCGCGAGGAGGCACCGAAAAGCTTCGCCGACCTGCTCGATCCCAAATGGATGGGCAAGATCGTCAAGGCGCACCCGAGCTACAGCGGGACGATTCTCACCGCGACCTTCCAGGTCGTGCGCGAGCTCGGCTGGGGATATCTGGAGAAGCTCGCCAAGCAGAAGGTGATGCAGGTGCAGTCGGCGACCGACCCGCCCAAGAAGCTCGCGCTGGGCGAGCGTGCGGTGATGGCGGATGGCGGCGAGTACAACGTACTCCAAAGCAAGGAGAGCGGCGGGCCCATCGAGGTCGTCTATCCGGCGGAAGGCACGCCGCTCATCGTCGGTCCGAACGGAATCTTCAAGAACGCCCCTAACCCGAACGCGGCGCGGCTTTTCCAGTGCTATTGCTTCACGCCGGAATGCCAGCAACTGATTGTCGATTTCGGCGCCTTGCGGTCGATGCACCCGCTGGTCAAGGAAAAGGCCGGCCGCAAGCCGTTTCGAGACATCAAGACCATGAAAGAAGATCCCGCCGGCGTCGAAAAGACAAGCGAGGAGATCAAGATGCGTTACAGCAGATTGTTCGGGGTGTGAAGCCGCCGGCCGCCGCGCACCAGTTGGAGGACCGATGAATAGGCTTCAATTTTCCCGTCGCGAGTTACTCCGCGCAACCGTTGCGGCCGGGACGCTCGCCGCTGGCGGTCCCGCGCGACCGGTCCGCGCGCAAGCTCTCAGCACGGCCGCCGAGCCGATCACGCCGGCGCTGGTCGAGGCGGCCAAGAAGGAAAGCAAGCTCGCCTTCTACAGCGCCATGGATCTGCCGGTCGCGGAGAAATTCGCCAAGGCCTTCGAGGCGAGGTTCCCCGACATCACGGTTCGGGTAGAACGCTCCGGCGCCGAACGCGTGTTTCAGCGCATCGGGCAGGAGATGGAGAGCC
>DATNNX010000044.1:0-11255 GCA_035601615.1 Xanthobacteraceae bacterium | reverse complement strand
CTGACTGACCGGTACGAGGATCCGGAACGGTGGCGGCGGCTGTTGACTGCGGTGCACGCGGCGCGCGCCGAGGGCGCGGATTTAACCGCCCAAATCGCCGGCCGGCCAATCGGCGTCATGCTCGGGATCGGTACTGCGCTCAATCCGTTCTCGGTGCGGCCAAGCTACCGGGAGCTCGATGGGCTCAGCATCCCCGAGCAGCGCCGTCGCTTGCGCGACCCGGCGTTACGGCGCCGCATTCTCGACGAGAAACCCTCGGCAGAGGAGGTAAGCCGCTTGGCGCAGTTCCGGCAGCTCATCACCACGCGCTGGGACAAGTTCTTCGTCATGGGAGACCCGCCGGACTACGAGCCGCCCGAGGAGGCGAGCTGCGCCGCCATTGCCGCCCGCGAGGGACGCACGCCCGACGAGGTCGCTTACGATTATCTCACCGAGGCCGAGAACCGCTATCTGTTCTTCCCGGTGGTCAACTACACCTATGGCGACCACGAGCCCATTCGCGAGATGCTGACCGACTCCGGCACGCTCCTGGGACTGAGCGACGGCGGCGCGCATTGCGCCTCAATCGTCGATGCTGGCGTGCCGAGCTATATGCTGCTGCACTGGGGCCGCGATCGGTGGCGCGGCCCACGCCTGCCGCTCGAGCTGCTGGTCAAGCGGCAGACCAGCGAGACCGCGGATTTCTTCGGCCTGCACGACCGCGGCCGGCTCGCGCCGGCGCTACGCGCCGACATCAACCTGATCAACTTCGACGGCTTACGGCTCTACCAGCCGGAGCTCGTGAACGATCTTCCCGCCGGCGGCAGGCGCTTCGTGCAGCGAGTCGACGGCTACGTCGCCACATTCCTCGCCGGGACGCCGACCTTCGAGCACGGCGAGCACACCGGCGCGCTGCCGGGTCGTCTGGTGCGCGCCGGGCACGCGTAAAGCGCTCCCGAGCGTAGAATATTGCGTCTGTGACGCACGGGTAAGCTCATTCCGCCTTTGCTCCGACCGCGCGCACGAGCTGGCCCATGCGCTCGGTTTCGGAAGCGATGAACGCCGCGAATTGCTCCGGCGTGGTGGCGTGCGCCTCGGCGCCCTGATCGGCCATCAGCGTGGCGACCTGCGGATCCCGCACCGCCTCGACGAACGCAGCGTTGAGCTTGGCGATAACGCGCTCCGGCGTGCCCGCCGGCGCAACGAGCCCGAACCAAGTGTCGAGCGCTAGCCCGGCAAAGCCCGCCTCCCCCATCGTCGGAACATCCGGCAGCGCCGGCAGACGTTTCGGTGAAGTGACCGCGATGACGCGCACCTTTCCTCCCTGCAGAAACGATAGCAGCGAAGAATAGGAAACGAAGAAGAAATCGACCCGGCCGGCGGCGAGATCGATGGCGGCGGGAGCGGCGCCGCGATAGGGAACGTGCACCATGTTTGCTGCGGTCCTGAGCTTGAACATCTCGCCAAGGAGATGTCCGCCGGAGCCGGTGCCCTGGGAGGCAAAGCTCAAGCCGCCCGACTTCGAGTTGGCGAGCGCGACGAGATCGGACACCGACTTCGCGGGGCTATCGAGCGGGACCGCGAGCAATTGCGGAAAGCTCCACATCAGCGTGATCGGCCGGAAATCCTTGATCGGGTCGTAGGGAAGTGTTGCGTAAAGCGAGGTATTGGACGCGTGGGTTGCCGCGTTCGCCTGCAGGAGAGTGTGCCCGTCCGCCGTGGCCTGCTTGACCACCGCTGCGGCGATGACCCCGCTGCCGCCCGGGCGCGACTCGACCACGAGCGTTTGGCCGGTGTTCTCGCTGACCTTCTTATCGACGATGCGCTGGAGCGTATCGGAGCTTGCACCGGGCGTGAATGGAATGACGATGGTGATTGGACGCGAGGAGAGCAGCTCCGCGGCAGCCCCGCCTGCCGCGGGGCCGGTCATGGACAAAGCCGCGGCGAGGGCAACGACGTCTCGCAACATCCATCTCTCCCGGTGCGGAATGCGGCGCTTGCCCGCAACGGCTCGCCAAACATCAGCGCACCTGCGCTGGGGTCTCACGGATCAAGTCTCGGGATCATCAAAGCTGCGAGGCTTTCGCCGCGGAGCGCCGATGCGCGTGAGAAGCGTCCAACTCGGCGGGTCGCTCGCCGGAAAGCTGTCCTCCGAACTTTCGTCGACTTTATCTTTCAAGTTCGTCGCACTCGGCATTTCCGGCCGGCGCTTGCGGCGCCCGCTAACCAAGCCGTGCTGTGTCATGGATCGAGGTGTCACTGAGGGCTGCCCTCTGAGGCCGAACGCCTGAGCTGAGCCGTGCCCATGATACAACGCCTGCCGGTCGCAGCCCACAGGTCGTAATACCAAACCCGCGGGCCGCTATCGTTCCTCCGGCTTTTCGCCTGGAAACGGCAGTACAGACTAATATCCGGCGCGGCGTTTTCGATCCCATGCTGTCGCAGCCCGGCTATCTCGGCTTTTGCGCCGTCAGCACCATACGCAACTGTGACTCTCTCGTAGTGACGACGACCCGAGTGGGGCAGCTGCACGTGCGATTCGAATAAAATTGCCGACGCACTACGCCGAAAAGGAACCTGAACGCCGCCTCCGCGTTAATCGTTGCGGCTTACCGCGCATGGGGCAGTGCACAAAATGCGCACCGGTTTCGTCATCCCGGCCGTCGTTGCGATCAGCCTGATCGCGACAGCCGGTGTTCATGGCGGCGCATTCGGTCCCGCGGATGGAGCAGCGGGGTCGGCGCGGCCCGCGCAGCTCGCGCAAACGCCGGAATCGTCACCACCGCCGACAGGGCAATCTGCGCCGGACAATCCCTCGCCGACAGCTGCACCACCGGCAGGCCCACCTTCCAGCTCTCCTCCCGGTACGCCCGCGGTCGTGCTCGACGATCAAGAGGTCTCGACGATCCTCGGCAAGAGCGTGCGCAGCAACGCGGACGAGGATATGGGTCGCATTGTCGATATCATCGTCAGCCGCGACGGGCAGGTCCGCGCGGCCATCATCGACTTCGGCGGCTTTCTCGGCATCGGCACCCGCAAGATCGCCGTCGATTGGCGGGCCTTGAATTTCGCCCCTGCCGGCAAGCCCGGCACGATTACCGTGGACCTTACCCGCAACCAGGTGCGCCTGGCGCCGGAATACAAGCGCGGTGAGCCGGTGGTGGTAGTCAGTGCAGCCAGCAGCGAGCGGACCATGCCATCGAGCGAGGTTGCAGCACCGGAGAGGTAACCCTGCCCCGCGCACCGGCAACCCGCAATGTCCGCCCATCCAAGCGACTCGTCCAACACGACGAAGCGCCGCCGTTTCTGCAGCGGGCTCTGCCGCCCGAGCCGCCGATCACCGCCTCGCGGCGCAGCCAGCGCGGTCTCGACTGGTTTGCGTTCTGCGTTGCCGACGTGCAGACCGGATTCGGGCCGTTCATCTCCGTCTATCTCACGACGCAGGGCTGGACGCAGGTCGATATCGGGCTTGTTCTCACCGCGCGCGGGCTTGTCGGGCTAGCATTGCAAATGCCCGGCGGGGCTATCGTGGATGCCGCACGATCGGAGCGCGCGGTCGCTGCGCTTGCGATGATCGCCATCAGCGCGAGTGCGCTGATCATCGCACTGTGGCCGATCTTTCCGGCCGTGCTCGGCGCGCAGTTTCTGCAGGCCGCCGGGAGCTCCGTCGTGAGCCCCGCGCTTGCCGCCATCAGCCTGGGGCTCGTCGGCCATGCCGCCAGCGCCGAACGGTTCGGCCGCAACGCGCGCTTCGCTTCCATCGGTAATGGCCTGGCGGCAGCGGGCATGGGCGCGGTCGGCTATTTCTGGTCGAACCAGGCGGTATTCCTGGTCACCGCCGCGCTCATTGTTCCAACGCTGATCACGCTTAAGCACATCCCGCCGAACGAGATCGATCCTGTTCGCGCCCACGGCGGCGTGTCGGAGGGACGCACCGGAACGGCAGCGGTTATGAAACTTCTCACCAATCGACCGCTGATGATCTTCGCCGCGTGTGTCACCTTTTTCCAACTCGCAAACACGGCCATGCTTCCGCTGATGGCGAGCATCGTCACCATGCGCTCGAGCGCATGGGCAACGACACTGGTCGCGGCCTGCATCGTGGTGCCGCAACTCGTCGTCGCGGCCTTCTCGCCTGGGGTGGGACGACTGGCGCAGCGATGGGGGCGCCGCCCGATATTGCTGATCGGCTTCGCCGCATTGCCGATCCGCGCCGTCTTGTTCATGGCTGTGACGGACCCGCGCCTCCTGGTCGCGGTGCAGCTTCTCGACGGCGTGTGCGCGGCGGTGTTCGGCGTACTGGTCCCCCTTACCATTGCCGACATCACGCGCGGGACGGGCCGCTTCAACCTGGCGCAAGGGATTGTGGGCAGCGTAGTCGGAATCGGCGCCTCATTGAGTACAACCCTCGCCGGATGGATGAGCGACCGGCTCGGCAGCAGCATCGCTTTCCTGGGCCTGGCCTTGATCGGCGGCATAGGACTATTGCTGACCTGGAGATTGATGCCTGAGACGCTGGAAAGAAAGAGCCGTCCCAAATTGCTCGCCGCGCGGCCCAATTGAGCCGCATCACGCCGGCAACGGAGGTCAGCCAAATAACGAGAAGCGATCGAAGTCGAGCCGCTATGCCCTGCCAAGCGTGCGCGCAGGCGGGCCGGTATAAGTCCAAATCAGATGGCGCGGGATCGGGCCTTTGTTGCGTTCGCCCGATTGCATCTCTTCGAAAGCGTGCGCGAGAGCGCCGACCGCGCGAGACAGGACGAAGAGCCCGCGGCAGAGCGGTGGCGGGAAGCCGAGCTCCGCGAAAATCACGCCGGTGGCGCCGTCGATGTTCATCGGCACGGCTCGTCCCTTCTGCGTCGCAAGCTCCGCCTCCACCGCGCGAGCGATGGCGGCGAAACGTCCGCTCACCGCCCCGGCAACAGCAGCGACGTCGACCAGCTCGAGCAGGCGCGGTGCCCGTGGATCTCGCGGATGAAAGCGATGTCCGAAGCCGGGGACATATCGGATACCGGCTTCGGCCAGCAGCTTCATCTCGGCTTTTGCCGCTTCGGCGAGCCCCTGCTCGCCGATCGGATCGCTGCCCATGCGCGCGGCGATCGCATTATACAGCGCGACGCACTGCTCGCCGGCCCCGCCATGCACGTCGCCGAGCATGTTGATGGCTGATGCCATGGCATTGTTGATGCCGACGCCGCAGGTGATCGCCATTCTGGCTGCCGCGATCGACGGTGCCTGCGGGCCATGGTCCACCGCCGACACAAGCGCGGCTTCCAGCAGCTTGGCGGCAGCGGGATGGGGAAGCTCGCCGCGTGTCATGAGATAGATCATCTCGGCAAAGCCGAGGCGGCCGATCAGCTCCTCGATCGCGTAGCCGCGATACCGGATCATCCCGGGCTTCATCTCGATGATCGATGTCGACCACCAATTCTGAGGGGTGTCGTTGCTTGCTGGCGCGCTGCTATTCATATGGCCCCCTCTCGCGCAAGCTCGTCGATCTCGCGCTTGGCAAATCCGAGTTCGCCCAGGAGCGCGCATGTGTCGCTTCCGAGGGCCGGCGGAGGCGAAGCGGGTTCCGGATCGCCGCTCGCCAGACGAAAACCTGATCGCACGACGCGAACCGGGCGATCAACGCCCGACACGGAGCCGAAGGTCTTGAGCAGCCCTCGCTCGATCACCTGCGGATGCTCGAGCACGGCTGGCAGGTCGAGGACTTCCCCAGCGGGGACGCCGTTCTTGTTGAGAAGTGCGGACCACGCCTGCGCCGATCTCGCCGCAAGTGCGCGCTCGATCTCCACCTTCAATTCCAAACGGCGGCGCTTGCGATCCTCACGGCCGATAAAGCGCGGATCGGAGATGAGTTCCTCGCGGCCGATCAACCGACACAGCGTCTCGAACTGTTCCTGCTTGTTGGCGGCGATGTTCAGGAGCCCTTCGCCGGTGCGGAACGTACCCGACGGGCTCGCGGTCATGTTTTCGTTGCCCATAGGTTGCGGCTTCACCCCTGCGATGAGCCAGTTCGAAACCGCCCAGCCCATCGCCACCAGCGAGGCTTCCAGCATGGACACGTCGATGAACTCGCCGTCCCCCGTGCGCTCGCGGCGAACGAGGGCCGCGGCGATGGCGAAAGCCGCGGTCATTCCGCCCATCGTATCGGCAACCGGGTAGCCGACCCGCAACGGGGCCGAGTGCGCGTCGCCGGTGACGCTCATCACCCCGCAGAGCCCTTGGATGATCTGGTCGTAGGCGGGGTTGAACTTGAGCGGTCCATCCTGGCCGAAGCCGGAGATCGCGCAGTAGACGATGTCGCTCTTGGCGGCCTTGAGTGCGGCATAGCCGAGCCCAAGCCGCTCCATGACGCCGGGACGAAAATTCTCGACGACGACGTCGGCCGTGCCGACCAGCCGGGCGAAGGCGGCGCGGCCCTTGGGTGCTTTCAAGTTGAGGGTGATCGAACGCTTGCCCGCGTTTTGCGCGAGGAAGGAGGCGCCCATGCCGAGGCGATTGAGCTCGGGATCGCCGCCGAGCTGGCGCGCCAGGTCGCCGGAGCCGGGCACCTCGACCTTGATCACCTCGGCACCGAGCTGCGCCAGCTGATAGCAACAGAACGGGCCGGCGAGCACGTTGGTCAGATCGAGCACCCGCGTACCCGCGAGAAGTCCGGCCATCCTGCACCTGGTTCTGCCGTACAGAATTATGTTTTTTGTAGCATAACGTTCTGTACAACACAATATCGTTCTAATATGTTAGCCGAATCGAGACATTGCGGCTCGTGATCATGAGCAACGACAAGGTCGAGGCCGTCGAACGAGCGCTTGCCGTGCTCAATGCGTTCCATACCGGGCGGCCGGTGATGACACTGGGCGAGATCGCCGCCGCGACCGGGTTCTATAAGAGCACGATCCTGCGCCTTGCCGCCTCGCTCGAGCGGTTCGGCTATCTCGTGCGTGAGGAGAGCGGAATGTTTCGGCTGGGACCAGCTCTCTGGCGCTTGGGGTCAATCTACCAGGGCGGATTCAATCTCGGCGAGGCGATCAGACCCGAGCTGCGCCGGCTGGTCGAGACGACGGGAGAGACGGCCTCGTTCTACATTCGTGAGGGTCGCTCCCGCGTGTGCCTGTTTCGGCACAATTCGCCGCAATCGGCGCGCCATCACCTCGAGGAGGGAGCCGTGTTGCCGCTCGGGGCCGGAGCGAGCGCACATGTGCTCGCCGCCTTCTGCGATGGCAAAGGCCCCAAAGCGAAGGCGGTGCAGCAACGCGGCTACTGCGTATCTCTGGGCGAGCGCGATCCACAGCTCGCGGCGGTCGCGGTTCCTGTTCTCGATCTCGCCGGGAAATTCAGGGGCGCGCTGGCCGTCTCCGGGCTGATCGGGCGCTTCAACGAACGCTCGCGCCGGGCCGCGCTCGCGCAACTGTCGGCCTCGGCCGATCGGCTGCGGCGGCTGCTTCCGGGCAGCAACTGATTTCACCGCCACCAAAAACGCCGGCGCCGATCGGCGATGATCGCGCGAGCGGCGTTGTGGCCGGGCGCTCCGGTCACGCCTCCGCCGGGGTGAGCGCCCGATCCGCAATGGTACAGTCCCTTCAGCGGTCCCCGATAATCGGCATAGCCGAGAGCGGGACGCGCCCAGAACAGCTGATCGAGCGTCATGGCGCCGTGAAAAATATCTCCGCCCGTAAGCCCGAACACCTGCTCCAGATCGAAGGGGCTGAAAGCTTGGCGGGCCACGACGCTTGCCTTGAATCCCGGTGCATAGCGATCGACCGTTTCGATCATCAGATCCGTCACCCTCTCCCGATGCGCGCTCCAGGACTGACCATCCGGCAACTGCGGCGCCACGTGCTGGCAGAACAGGCTTGCGACGTGGGCTCCCGCCGGCGCCAGCGTGTCATCCAAGGTCGAGGGGATAACCAACTCGATGATGGGCTCGCGGCTCCATCCCGATGTTCGAGCGTCGCAATAGGCGCGATCCATATAGTCGAGACTCGGCGCGAAAATGATTCCTGCGGTGTGATGATCGCCGCAATCGCGTCCCGGCAGCGCCGTGAAGCTCGGCAGCTGGGAAAGTGCCAGGTTGATGCGAAACGTTCCTGACGCGCAGCGCCATGCGCGCATGCGGCGCAGAAAATCGGACTCGAGCGCGGTCTGCGGGATCATCGCAGTGTAGAGGAGCTTGGGGTTCACGTTGGCGGCGACCGCGTTACCGCGAACCACGCCGCCATCCTCGAGCACGACTCCGGCGGCGCCCCCCTTCTCGATCAAGACCTCCCGAACGCCCACGTCGGTCTCGATCTCGACCCCGTGGGCTGCGGCCGCCCGCGCCATGGCCTGCGTGATCGCACCCATTCCGCCGATGGCGTGGCCCCAAACGCGCTTCTTTCCGTTCACCTCGCCGAACGCATGATGCAACAGGACATACGCGCTGCCGGGGGCGTAGGGACTTGCGTAGTGACCGACGATGGCGTCGAAGCCCAGCCAAGCCTTCACGAGCTCGCCCTCGAACCAGCCGTCGAGGTAATCGGCGGCCGATTTGGTCAAAAGCTCTAGCAGCGTCCGCAGATTTTCCGTGGGGAGCCGGCGCACCCGGTTACCTAGGCGCGCGGCCTTGACCAGCTCGCGCAGGCTCTCAAGTTTTGCTCCGCGCGTCACGTTTGGCGGCGCCTGCAGCACCAGCTCACGCAGCAGATCGGCACTCGTGTCGAGTTCGCGCGCGAAGGCGGCGAATCGCTCGGCATCGCTGCGGCTGAATTTCGCGATACTGCTTTCGGTGCGGCCCTCGGCGGCGAGGAAATAGCGACCGTCCAGAGTTGGAAGGAAGTTCTGTGCGCGGCGCTCGACAATTTTCAGTCCCCGATCGAACAGGCGAAGATCGGCAATGATTTTGGGGTTAAGCAAGCTCACGGCGTAGGCCGCGACCGAGTTTCGGAAGCCGGGGTAAAATTCTTCCGTGACCGCCGCACCGCCCACAATCGCTCGGCGTTCGAGCACCTTGACTTTCAGGCCCGCCATGCCGAGGTAGGCGGCGCAAGTCAGCCCATTGTGACCTGCACCGATGACGACGACGTCGTAGACCTGCATTGAGGAGAATCAGCTAAGAAGGGCGAGCGCGCGGAGCAGAATGCGTCATGCGCCGCGCTCCGCCACTCCGTGTATTCTCGCGCAAATGGAACTCATCTCAATATTATCGGTTGCAAATGTCGTCGCGCGTGAAGCGTGAGTGAACATCGAGCGCTGCATGCTGATCGGCCGGCGGTGGATCGCCGCCGGGCACCGGCACCGGGGGACATCATCATAATCTCATGCCTGCGAGACTGTCACCGTCGCGTCATCTTCGCATCGGCCGATCCAAAGCTGGGCTGGGGCTCTTCGCCCGCGTCGCTATCAAGAAAGGGCAATTCATCGTCCGCTACAGCGGCCGAAAGCTGCGTGCCGAAGTCGCCGACGAGCTCGACAACCGCTATATGTTCGAGATCAACAACCGCTGGACGATCGACGGCTCGGGCCGCAGGAACCGGGCGCGCTACATCAATCATTCTTGCCGGCCGAACGCCGAAGTCTATTTCGTCAAGCACGTGATCAAGATCCGGGCAATCAAGAACATCAAGCCGGACGACGAGATCACGTACCACTATGGCCGCGATTATTTCGACTCCTTCATCAAGGAAGTCGGCTGCAAGTGCATGGCTTGCAGGAAAAAGCGGGCCGAAATCCGTTCCCACAGATCAAGGCGTCGCGCCAAACGCCGCCGGCGATGAGCGGATCTGCCCGAAAGCCATCATTCAAAGGTGGACCCGGTCTCTATCGGCTCGTGGAGAATGATGCCCTCAAGGGGGTCGCAGGCTTCGTTCCAGGGGGAGCGGTGCAGCGCACGCGTCGTATCCGCGAGGCCGGCTTCCCAACGCAAACGAATGCCCGTCGGGCTGCCAGTAACTGCGCCGATCCGATTGTCCATAAGACCGGCGACATCAGGCCAGCAAGTTTTGATGGCTACGTTTCTTCCTTGCCCGTGCACCTGTCCCCGAACCGCCTAAGCAGCGAAACGAACTGCACGAACCCGCGTTCACGAGCCCGTGAGCCGACCGCCGCTGCACCTTCGAGCCCTGACCCGGTAGGCTAGCCAAGGGCCAGGAATTGCTTTTTCCTGTCCCACCGCGGCGACAAGCACCGCTTGGCGTCTCGCGAGGCATGGGAGTGGTCATGCGCAGCGCCGTCGAGAACGACAATGCCATGGTCCGAGCCTGCGGGATCGCCGTGATGGCCAAGGCTTCGATCCCGGGGCGCAGCAAGACCCGCTTGGTTCCTCCGCTGACGTTCGACCAAGCCGCTCAATGCAACACGGCATTTGTGCGCGATGTTGCCGAGAACATCCTCGCAGCCTCTGCTCAGACCCCCATCGCCGGCTACGTTGCGTATGGTCCGGCTGATGCGCGACCCTTCTTTCGGGAGAATCTGCCGCGCGAAATCGCTCTGATCGAGGCTTGCTACCCGTCTCTGGGGGACTGCCTCGATCACGCGATTGCGCAACTCCTCGAACGCGGCCATACCGCCGCGGTGGTCGTCAATTCCGACAGTCCCACGCTGCCAACGTCGCTTCTGGTCGAGACTGCCCACGTGCTTGCCCGGCCAGGGGACCTGGCGGTGCTCGGGCCCGCCCTTGACGGCGGTTACTACCTGCTCGGTGTGAAGGCGAAGCATCATCGTCTGTTTCAGGACATTACCTGGAGCACGGGGCAGGTAGCTCAACAAACGCTGGAACGTGCCGCCGAATTGCACTTGCCCGTACACATGCTGCAGACGTGGTACGACGTGGATGATAGCGCGACGCTCAAAATGCTCGTCGGTGAATTGTTCGAGGCACAAGCGTTTGGACCAGGTCTTTCTCCCGCTCAAGCGCATCACACGCGCGCGCTGATCCAATCGCTGCTTGAGATCCCAGGTCTCAAGGACCGTCTCGTCCTCAATACGTTTCGGAGGGCCGCGGAGTGAAGCGAATTACCGGGCTGGATTGGTCGCTTCTGGCACTTGCCGCGTGCCTACTGGCGCTTTCGGCGGCCGGCGCACTCGCCGTCAGCGGTTTCGACGATCCCAAAGCTGGCGCGGTTATGTTGCTTCAATCCGTGCCCTATGCCGTTGCAACGTGGCTCGTCGTGCGCGGGGGGGAAAAGCGCGCTGCGAGCGGGCGGGCGCTGGCGAGCATTCTCGTCATCGGCGTTGCCATGCGCTGCATGCTCTTGCCGGGAATGCCGGTTTCGAACGACCTGTTCCGCTACATC
>DATNNX010000043.1:0-5094 GCA_035601615.1 Xanthobacteraceae bacterium | reverse complement strand
CGAGGTGATCCGCCTCGACGGCGCGCTGCGGCTCGCGCCGCGCTGAGCGTTCCCAATGTCTTCGGCCGCGCCTCATCCGGTCGTCATTGTCGGGCTTGACCCGGCAATCCATCCATTGGATCAAAGCGCTTCTTTTCGATGGATGCCCGGCTCAGCGGGATCTCCGCCGGCATTGTCGGCGGGGACCCCGACCAGGGCATGACCAGTCAATATTTAATGCCGGTATAAGGGCGCATGTTCGTCAACTACCGCGTCGTGCGCATCGAATGGGGCGATTGCGATCCGGCCGGGATCATCTATTACCCGCGCTATTTTGCCATTTTCGACGCCAGCACCTCGGCGCTGATCGAGCGCGCGCTCGGCATGCGAAAGAGCGATTACCTCAAGGCTTATGATTTCGCCGGGCATCCGCTGGTCAACGCCCATTCGCGCTTTCTCATTCCCACCAGGTACGGCGACGAGGTGACGATCGAGACCACGGTGACGGCCCTGCGCCGGTCGAGCTTCGACGTGCAGCACCGCCTCTACAAGGACGGGGCGCTTGCGGCCGAGGGCTTCGAGACGCGGGTATGGGTGGACGGGGATCCCGCCAAGGGCACCATGAAGGCGAAGCCGCTGCCGCACGCCGTGATCGCGCGGCTGTCGCAGAAATAAGGCGCGCGACAGACCAAGAGCCGACAACTAGGCGGGGCGGGGCCTCGCGCTGCTTGCGGTCGCGCCTTCGACCGCCACACTGCCGTCCGCCGCAAAGCTCGCCAGCGCGCCGGCGGGATGCTTGGCCCAGGTCGCGACCGGCAGCGGGCCGCAGACGAGCATGAAATAGTCGTAAGCGGCACGGCGGTCGCTTGCCATGATGAACTGGTAGTGCAAACGAAAGAAATTGAAGCGGATGCGCCAGTAGAGGCGCCGCGACAGCATGTCGCCGAATCGCACCTTCCAGATCAACGGATTGCAGCGCTTGCCCGCAACGCGGGCGCCGATGCCCTCGACCGGGTCGAAATCCCAGAAGTTGAGCACGTCGGCGCGCGATTGCGCATCGATCCATGGCACCGAGGGCTCGACCGCGAGCCGCGCGAAGGTGACGCGCAGGCTTTGCGCCTTGGGATCGAGCGCCGCTCCCGGCGCGATCGAGCCGAGCGTGAGCAGGATGAGCGGCGGTCCCCGGCGCCCGGCATCGGGATCGAGCTCGAGCGCGCGCACGATCACCGCCGGCGCCAGCGCGCCGCCGCCGCTGTGACCGATGACGATGATCTCGTCGGCCTCGTTCGCGCGCACCGCGGCGATCACGCGCTGCGCGCAAGCTTCGATCAGCGCATCGAAACCAGTCGCCTCCCCGCGCGCGAACTCGCAAAGATAGGGCCAATGGTTGTTGATCTGGACGAGGAACCACCGGTCGGCGAGCCGCCGCAAGCCCAAGAAAATGGCGATAGCAGCAGGCACGCCGATGACCAGCTCGGCCCAGCCGGGCAAGGCAAAACCGCGCGTGATCGCCGCGGCGAGGATCCATGCGGCGCCGGCCGACAGCGCGATCCAGGCGATCAGCATCAGCTGGAAATAAATCAGCACCAGGCCGAAATAGGCTGAGGCGCGCAGCACGCGCAGGAGTGCGCCGCTGAGGAGATAGTCGATTGCCCAGCCGAGCGCGCGATGAATCTGCCGCGGCAGCGGCTCGGCCATGTTGGCGCGAATGAAGTGCTCCTGGCGCAGGAAATCGTAGCGGGTGAAGACTTGCCAATTTGGACCCGATGTTTCGATGGTCCAATGCGCGAAGATTTCTGAATCCAACGCGAGCTCGCCGAGCCGCGCATTGAGCGGCCATATCTTGAGGAAACGCGCCAGGCTGCGCTCGAACAGGCGGTGGTAGCCCTCGGCGCCCTGCGGGTCGTAGCCGCTGACATAAAAGACGTGCCGGCGTGCGGTCAAAGGTGCCTCTGCGCGCATGCTCGCTCGATCAGGCACGCGGAGCCGCCACCGCTTCGATGATGGTCATGGCGGGATGTTTGGTCGGGATCGTACGCGCCAGGCGCAGGCCGGCCTTCTCGAACAGCGCCGCGTATTCCTCGACCGTGCGCTCGCGCCCCCCACACAGCAACATCACTTGCAGATCGAGCCACCGGCCCGGCCCCGGACTGTCGTCGGACGGCAGGGGCGCTTCGAGCACCAGCACGCGCCCCTGCGGCTGCATGGCGCGACGCACATTGGCGAGGATGCGAACGCAATCGCTGTCCTCGTAATCATGCAGGAGATGGCGGATGAGATAGACGTCTCCGCCTGCGGGCGCCGGCGTCGTGAATACGTCCGCGCTCACGAAGCTCACGCGGGGAAGCGGGCCACCCTCCCCTCGTTTGGCCGCGGCGACGGCTTCCGGCATGTCGAAGAGCGTGGCGCGCAGCTTCGGGCAGGTGGCGAGCACCGCGGACAAGAGCGAGCCGTTGCCGCCGCCGATATCGACGACGTGCTCGAAAGGCGAGAAATCGTAGGCTGCGACGATCGCTGGCGTCTCCGGCCCGTGCACCTCGAGCATCATGCGATCGAAGCGGCGGGCTTCGCCGGGATTGAGCGCGAGCCATTCGAAGAACGGCGCGCCCTTGAGCGCCTCAAAGGCGGTGCGCTCGCCGGCGAGAGCGTCGTCGAGATGCGTCCACATGTCGGCGAAATAGTCGTTCAGGAAGATTGCCGTGGTCCGAGTGTTGTTGGGCGAATGCGAGCTGAGCAGCCGCCCGAGCGGCGTGAGCGTGAAGTGCCCTGATGTCGGCTCGGTCACGATGCCCAGGGTCGAGAGCGCGCGCAGCAGCCGATAGAGGCGATCGGGGATGAGACCGCGCGCCGCGGCAATCGCAGCGTGGTCCGCAAGTCCGTCCTCCATCACATCGGCGAGGCCGAGCCGCGCGAAGGTTCCGACAGCGCGCGTGACCCACAAGCTGCTCAGCAGTTGCAGCATCTTCTTGTGCAACAACGCAGGATTAACGTCCGAGGTCTTGTCGTTTTTGCTGTTCACGGTCCAGCAACCATCCCGACTGCTGCGCGCCACGCAACGAAACTCCGCTCATTCCCGCGCAAGCGGGAATCCAGGGCCAAACGCTGGGTCCCCGCTTTCGCGGGGACGAGCGCAGGTTAGAGCGTCTTGAGACACTAACCGAACGTCACTTTACAGTGACGGTCACTTCGGGCTCAATGCCAGCAAACGCCGCTCGGCGGAGAACAAATTCGAGCCAGGAGGAGACGATGCCAGCGCGTCGACGCAACAATCTCTTTGCCACTGCGATCTCCGCAGCCGGGCTGCTGATCGCAGCGTCGGGCGCACTCGCGCAGGACAAGACCTTCGAGCTTAAGCTTTCGCATTGGGTGCCGCCCACCCATCCGCTGCAGAAGGCGATGGAGCAATGGGGCGCCTCGATCGAGAAGGCGTCGAACGGAACCATCAAATCGAAGGTGTTCCCGTCCCAGCAATTGGGCAAGGCGTTCGATCATTACGACATGGCACGCGACGGCATCGCCGACTTCACCTATGTCAATCCGGGCTACCAGCCCGGCCGCTTTCCCATCATCTCCGCCGGAGAGTTGCCGTTCCTCGTCGGCGACGCCAAGGGCGGCATCCGCGCGGTCGACACCTGGTATCGCAAATACGCGCCGAGCGAGATGAAGGACGTGAAATATTGCTTCTCCTTCATCCTCGATCCGCTCACCTGGCACTCGAGCAAGAAGAAAATCGTGGTACCTGGCGATATCAAGGGAATGAAGGTTCGGCCCTCGCAGGCGACGGTAGCCGCTTGGGTGACGCTGCTCGGCGGCACCAACGTGCAGGCGAGCGCGACCGAGGTGCGCGATGTGATGGAGAAAGGCGTGGCGGAGGCGGTTACCTTCCCCTGGGGCTCGGTGCCGCTGCTCGGCGTCGATAAAGTGACGAAGTATCACATGGACGCGCCGCTCCACACCGTCACGTTCCAGTGGCTGATGAGTCCGCGCACTTACGCCGCCATGTCGGCGGCGCAGAAAAAAGTGATCGACGACCACTGCACCACCGAATGGGCCGGCAAATTCGCCGACCCGTGGGCGGATTTCGAGCACGCGGGCATCGCGAAAGTGAAGGCCGAGCCCGGGCACGAGGTCTATCAGATCACCGACGCGCAGCTCGACGAATGGAAGAAATCGGCCGAGCCGCTGGAGAAGCAATGGGCCGAGAACGTGCGCAAGGCCGGTGGCGATCCCGACACCATCATGAAGGAGCTCAAGCAATCGCTGGCGCAATACAAGGCGGGCTATTGAGGAGCGAGACCCGTAGGGTGGGCATTGCGCGCTCTCGGCTCTGAGATCGGCACCTGTGGCGCACGCGCAATGCCCACGCGCGCTATGTGGGTGGGGAAAATCGTTCACGAAGCCAGCGCGAATTATGCTCCGTCCTGCGCAGCGATTTTGCCCACCCTACGCCTACTCGGCCTACGCTTGCGCATTCGGCGGTGACGCCGAGTCAGGGAACTCCCATCATGGCCGATACGCAATTGCCATCAGATGTCACGACGGGGCGCCGCCGGCGCAATCGGATGGATCTCTTCATCGATGGCATCGAGCTACTGGCGGCGTTCTTCGTTGGCATCGTCGCCGCCGATATCTTCACCTCGGTGCTGCTGCGATATTTCTTCAGCGTGCAAATTCCCGACAGCTACGACTTCGGGCGGCTGCTTCTCGGCATCCTGATTTTCTGGGGCATCGCCGCAACCTCGTATCGGGGCACGCACATTACGGTCGACCTGGTTTATGCGAATGTCGGGCCGAAGCTGCAGCGCTTCATCGACGTATTCGCAACGCTCGTTCTGTTCTTCGTCGTCTCGGTTCAGACCTGGACTTTGTTCGACAAGGTGCTGAGCACACGCGCCGACAATGTTCTGACCTTCGATCTGCGATTGCCAACCTGGCCATTTTTTCTGGTCGCGTGGCTGGGGGACGTGTCCGCAGTGCTGCTGATTGCCGTGCGAACCTACCGGTTGATCTTCCAGCCGGAACTGATGGGCGGCCAGTATCAGATCAAGCCGGTCGAGTGAGCATGGCGATGGACACTGACGCGGTCGCCATCCTCGGCTTCATCGTCCTATTCGC
>DATNNX010000042.1:0-3512 GCA_035601615.1 Xanthobacteraceae bacterium | reverse complement strand
CTGGTCTGCGGATACCACGGGTGGACCTATGCACTCGACGGCAAGCTCGTGAATCTGCGCGAAAAACGCGACTTTCCCGGGCTCGACCTGTCGACGCGGCCCCTGATCGGTGTGCGTTGCGAACGGTTCTACAACTGGGTGTTCATCAACGAGCACGCGGAGGCGCAGCCGCTGCTCGAGCACATGCATCCGTTCTTCGACTACTTCGAGCAATTTCAGCCGGATTGCTGGCGCCTCGTCAACAAGGAGGGCTACGACGTCAAGTGCAACGTCAAGGTGTTGCTCGATGCCTTCCTCGAGGTCTATCACGTGAAATCGATCCACCAAAGCACCGTGGATCGATTCCTCGATCACCGCGGCACCGCGATCGCGCTGTATCGCAATGGGCATTCGATCATGATCACTCCGAATCGGCGGCCGGAGTGGCAGGATCCCGGCACGCGCGGCATGCGCCGGATCGAATCCGCAACCGTCCTCTCGAGCCACAACAACACATCGTTCAATTTCTATCCGAACTTGGTCGCACCGGTGGATCCCAGCGGCGTACCATTCCTCCTGTTCTGGCCGACGTCGGACACCAGCATGCGGATCGAGTGCCATTGGTTTGCGCCCGACTGGGGCGGCGGGCCGCCGCCCGAGTTGTGGAAGACCCGCATCGCGAATTTCGAGCGCATTCTCGACGAGGATCTGCAATTCGGTCCGCAGATCCAAGAATCGCTGATGTCGCCCGGATTTCGCGGCATACCGTTGAGCTATCAAGAGCGGCGGATATACCATTGGAACGAGGAACTCGACCGGCGGATCGGCCGCGAACGCATACCCGCGCAGCTTCGGGTGGAGCCGCTCCTCGAGCGGTTTTATGAAACATAAGCACCGAATGCCGTGAGTGTGCCCAAGGCCATCCTGCGTTGCGGAGCGCATGTTCCGCGACTCCGCATGGCCCGCGCGGCGATATTCGAAGCGATGGCGTGGGCGAGTCCGCCGACGCGCGCTGCCGCGCGAGGCGCCCGCGCTATCGGCAATTGGGACGAAGACGCGCTGACCATGGCAGTGGAAGCGGCTCGCTCCTGCCTCGAGCGCGCGGCCGGCGACGCGAGCGACGCGCAGGTTCCGGGGTCGGTCCTCTTCTGTTCCACCACGGCGCCGTTTGCCGATCGCGATGACGCGGTCGTCCTCTGCGCGGCCCTCGATCTTGCCGAACACGTCGAAACGCTGAACTTGAGCTCCTCATTGCGCGCCGGCACGAGCGGCCTGATCAGCGCGATACGCCGCGCCGACGTACCCGCATTGGTGGTGGCCAGCGACGCGCGTTTGACCCGCGCCGGCAGTCCCCAGGAACTGAGCTACGGCGATGCCGCAGCCGCAATTCTCTTGGGTCCTCCCAGTCCGTCGGCGCTCGCCACCGTTCTCGCCGCGCGCAGTCTCGGAAGCGACTTCGTCGACCACTATCGCATGAGCGGAGCCGACTTCGACTACGCTCTCGAGGAGCGTTGGACGCGCGACGAATCGCTGACGAAGCTCGTGCCCAAAGTGGTTGCGGATCTCCTGGCGGCCGCGGACCGCGGCACCGAAGCCGTTCGGCATTTCGCCGTGCCGACCAGCGCCGCCGCGGCGAAGCGCATCGCGGATGCCTGCGGCTTGTCGGCGGCTCGCCGCGACGAGAGCGTGCTCGCCGAGTGCGGCGACGCCGGGTCGGCATTGCCGCTGTTGATGATGACGGCCGCGCTCGAGGCGGCCAAGCCCGGCGAATTGATCTTGGTTGTCGGCATCGGCCAGGGCGTCGATGCCCTGCTGCTGCAGGCCGAGGCGGGCGTGCTGAACGGCCGCAAGGCATTGGCGCAGACACTTGCGCACAAGCGCGACGAACCCAGTTACGTACGCTACCTGTCGCATCGCGGACTGCTCGATGTGGATTTCGGCATGCGCGCCGAGCGCGATCAGCGCACGGCGCACAGCGTCGCCTATCGCAAGCGCGACGCGCTGACGGGCTTCAAGGGAGGCCGCTGCGAGCGGTGCGGCACGGTGCAGTTCCCCCAATCCCGTGTCTGCGTCAACCCGGACTGCCGAGCCACGGACACGCAGCGGCCGTACCGGCTCGCGGATACGCGCGGCCGCGTCAAGACCTTCACCGAGGATTGGCAAGCCTACGCCGCCCGGCCACCCTATGTTTACGGCAATATCGAATTTGCCGAGGGCGGCAATCTTCTGATGGAGATCACCGACATCGACTCCGGCGAACTCCAGGTCAACGATGCGGTGCGATTCGTGTTTCGCGTCAAGGATGACGATCGCGCGCGCGGTTTTCGCCGCTACTTCTGGAAGGCAACCAAGGTTTAGGGACGGAGGCAGCACCGTATGGCAAGCGGAATCAAGGACAAAGTAGTGATCGCGGGCATGGGCTGCTCGCGTTTCGGAGAGCGCTGGTCATGCGGCCCGGACGACTTGATGGTGGAGGCGTTCGAGGAGGCCATGACGGATGCCGGGCTCGAACGCGATCGCATCGAAGCGGCGTGGCTCGGAGTGTTCTTCGACGAACAGAGCACGGGCAAGTCATCGCTGCCGATGTCGATGGCGCTCCGCCTGCCCAACATACCGACCACCCGAGTTGAAAACCTCTGCGCGACCGGCACCGAAGCGCTGCGCGGCGCGGTGTATGCCGTTGCCGCGGGCGCCTGCGATATCGCGCTCGCCATGGGTGTCGAGAAGCTGAAAGATACGGGCTTCGGTGGGCTGCCGGAACGCACGAAGGGCACGTTCGAGGACCTCTACCTCCCCGGTAGCACGGCGCCCGGCGCCTTCGCGCAGCTGGCGAGCGCATACGCCGAGCGCTACGGGTACTCGATGCCGGAACTGAAGCGCGCAATGGCGCACATATCCTGCAAGAGTCATGACAACGCCGCGCGCAATCCCAAGGCTCACCTGCGCAACCGCATCACGGAACAACAGGTGCTCGATGCGCCTGCGATCTCCTACCCGCTCGGGGTACTCGACTGCTGCGGAGTCAGCGATGGTGCGGCCTGCGCCATCGTCATGACGCCCTCCATGGCGCGCAGCCTCGGCAAACGCGATCTGGTCTCGGTGCAGGCTCTGCAGCTCGCACCCAGCAATGGAGTGGAGATGGGCCATCAGTCCTGGGACGGCACTCATACGCTGACCACGCCGCTCGCGGCTCGGCGCGCCTACGCGGAAGCCGGCATTCATGACCCTCGCGGGCAGATCGACTTGATCGAGGTGCACGACTGCTTCTCGATCACGGAGCTCGTGCTGATGGAAGACCTCGGTTTTTCCGATCTAGGCCGGGCACCGCATGACGTGCTTGACGGTCGCTACGACCGCGACGGCGCCATTCCCTGTCAGATCGACGGCGGCTTGAAGTGCTTCGGTCATCCCATCGGCGCCACTGGCCTCAGGATGGCCTACGAGATTTACCTACAGCTATTGGGACGCGCCGGCGATCGCCAGCTGCGAGGGCGTTCCGGACAGGGACCCTCCATCGGTCTCACCCACAACCT
>DATNNX010000041.1:0-4219 GCA_035601615.1 Xanthobacteraceae bacterium | reverse complement strand
TGGAAGGTGCCTTGCTCGTGGAGTCAGGCGATGAGCGCTATGTGCTCAGCGTCGGCGAGGGCATTGTCATTCCTCCGGGTCAGGGTTCGCGCTGGTCCGCGCCGGACGCCGGCGGTCTTTTGTATCGCGTCATCGTGCGCGCAGTCGCAGCGGCGGCGGCGTGACCCAAATCAAGCCATCCACTCAGGCGCCGCACAGGCGCAGAGCGCGAGTCCCGCCGGATGCGGCCATCGACGTGCTGGCCATTCACGACCTTAAGGCGCGCTATGCCTATTTCGCAGATCATAAGTACAACAGCGTGCATCGCCGCCGCCAACCGCAGGCCCAACTCGATCGCGCCGCGCGCTCCCAGGCCGCCTGCTTCACGCGCGACGCGGTCTGGGAGGGCGGACGCGACTTCGGCAGGCGGCTGGTGGGGCGGGCTGCCCTGTTCGCGTTTTTTCGCGGTGGACCCTGGCGCTTTGCCATGCACTTCTACGTCTCGCCCATCATCGAGATCGACGGCGACCGCGCGCGCGGCTGGTGGCGTCTTTGGCAGATGGCCGTTCCGCGCGACGGCGACGACGCGGTGTTCCTCGCCGCGCTAACGACCGATGAGTATCGACGAGAGCGCGCAGGCTGGCTGCACAGCGCCGTGCGCTTCGAACAAATGCACTTCGTTCGCGCCGCGTCGACCGGCGCCTTGCAGATGCTGAGCACGCTGTCATGAACGCCCAAGTATTTCCGATCTCCGAGTCCATGGCGCCAGTCGTCAGCAACGATGCGGTGAACGCGGAATACTTTCACTTGATTCTGGAAGCCTCGGCCGGTATGCAGGCCGCGACGCCGGGACAGTTCTTTCATTTGCGCTGCCCGGGAGTGTCCGGAGAATCGCCGCTGCTGCGCCGGCCCATGAGCGTCTACCGAGTGGATCGCGTGCGCGGACATGTCGAATTCCTCTACAAGGTCACGGGCGCGGGAACTCGCGGTTTGGCGACGCTGCAAAGGGGGGACTCCTTGGATGTCTTCGGCCCGCTAGGCCGAGGTTTTCAAATGGCGCCCGAGACTCGGCACGTTCTGCTGGTGGCACGCGGCGTCGGCATGGCGACGATGGCGCCGCTCGCGGAAAGTGCACAGGCGGCGGGAGCCCGCGTCACGGCGATCTTGAGCGCGCGCAGTCCCGAGTTCTTGATGTCGAACGACTATCTAAAGTCGGTCGGCGCCGTCACAAGGGCCGTGTACGACGCGGACGCCTCGAGCGATATGCTGCACGTCGAGGCCATGATCACTGCGCTGCACGCCGAGCAGCCCATCGACCTGCTCGCCACCTGCGGTTCGAATCGCCTGTTGCAACTGGTGAAGCAATTGGGCGCGCGCTTCGGCATTCCGGGACAAGTCGCCTTGGAGCAGCACATGGGCTGCGCCATCGGCATGTGTTTCTGCTGCGTTCGCGCATTTCGTACGGCCGAGAAAGTCACCTATCGCCGCGTGTGCTGCGAAGGGCCGGTATTCGACGTGCGGGAGACCCTCTCATGGTAGACCTTCGCGTCCAAATCGGATCACTCACGCTCGAGAATCCCATCATGCCGGGCTCGGGGACCTTCGGCGAGCAGCTCGCGAGCGTGCTCGACGTCAACCGCTTGGGGGCCCTCGTCACCAAGACCATCACCGCAGATATCCGCGAAGGCAATCCGCCGCCGCGCATTGCAGAATTCAAGGATTCGGTATTGTGGTCCATCGGCATTCCTAGCAAGGGTCCGGTCCATTACGTCGAAACGCTGGTGCCGTTTTACCGCCAATTCACGCCGCCCTTGGTGGCGAGCATCTCCGCCGATACGGTGGAGCAGTTCGGCGAACTCGCGGCACGCATCTCAGTGCCCGGCGTCAAAGCCATCGAAGCGAACATCTCGTGTCCCAATCTGAAAAAAGACGGCAACGCCTTTGCCATGGATCCGGAAGCCACCGAGCAGGTGATCCGCGCCATGAAAAGCGCGACCTCGTTGCCGGTATGGGCGAAGCTCACGCCCAACGTCGGCGACATCACCGTCTTGGCGCGCGCGGCCGAGGTGGGGGGCGCGGATGCACTGGTGGTCGCCAACGCCATGCTCGCTATGGCGATCGACATCCATACACGCCGTCCGCGGCTGGGCCGAGTCATGGGCGGATTGACAGGCCCTGCGACCAAACCCGTCATTCTGCGCATGGTGTATCAATGTGCGCACGCGGTGCAGATTCCGATCATCGGATGCGGCGGGGTGAGCTCGGCCGGCGATGCCATTGAATACATGTTGGCCGGCGCCACGGCGGTGCAGGTGGGAACCGCGAGTTTTCTAAGCGCCGGCACTATGCTGAAAGTGGTCGATGGCTTGCGGGACTATTGCGAGACGCATCATGTCGGCCGCATCAGGGATCTAACCAAGGCGATGGTCGGCCCGCAAGAAGTGCGGCTCGAAGATGCGCTGACGGTATAGCCGCGTGCCGGACGTAAACGCTGCCGTCTTTCGATCGACGCCACGGCGTGCCTTGGTGGTGGGAGCCGGCGGCACGATTGCCATGGTCGGCCGCTCGGCCTACGACTGGGTCGAATACGGTGAGAGCGGCCAAGTACGGCCCGTCACCGACGTGGTGCAAGAGCTGCAGCCGCTGCTCGAGGGCGTCGAACTCGAAATGATTTCCTTCCGCGCCGTGGCCAGCACCGGCATTGCCTGGCGCGATTGGGTGGAATTGGGGCGCCTCGTTCGCGATCTGGCGGCGACTCGTCCGGACGCGCATGGCATCGTCATCACCCACGGCACGGCGTCGCTCGAAGACACGGCGTGGTTTCTGGAACTGGTTGTCCAGTGCCGCATCCCGGTCGTCTTGGTCGGTGCGCAGCGTCCCCCCAATACCGTTGGAAGCGACGCGGCGCCGAATCTGCGCGCGGCGCTCGCGGTGGCAGTCGCGCCGGTGGCGCGCGATCTCGGTGTGCTCGTGGTGATGGACAATTGCATTTACGGCGCACGCGACGTGCGCAAGACGTCGAACTTCGCACTGGACGCGTTCGAAGCGGGAGAATTCGGGCCGCTGGGGCGCGTCGATGCTGACGGCACGGTTGTGCTGCGGCGCCGCCCGGTAGTGGCCAAGTCCCATTCCCCGGCGCTGGCCGGCGCCTTGGCGTGCGATGCACCACCGCGCGTCGATTTGGCGTTGTCGTACGCGGGTGCCGACGGCACCGCGATCGACGCGTTCGTGCGGTCCGGCGCAAGCGCCATCATCAGTGTAGGGATGCCGCCGGGGCGCTGCACGCCGGAGGAGAGGGCGGCTTTGCGCGAGGCGGTGGCGGTGGGCGTACTGGTGGTGCAATCGAGCCGCGCACCGCGCGGGGCGGTAGTGGCACAGCGCTACAATCGCGCCGACGGCATCGTGTCGGGCGGCGACCTGGCGCCCAACAAGTTGAGGATTCTTTTGATGGTGGCGTTAAGCGCGGGTCTTCCGCGCGCCGCGATCGGCGAGATGCTGCATGACTTTTAATTGTGTCCCGCCACCGTTGACTTCTCGCGATCTGTATTCAGAATACGAAGTCCCTTCCATCTGAGTGAGATCATGAAACAAGTAGAACGAGTCCCCGATCTTCGCAGTCAGATTTATGAGCGTCTACGCATCGCGATTCGCGGCGGCGAGTATGCGCCTGGCGCGCGGCTGCTGGAGAACGATGTCGCCAAGGATCTCGGCGTCTCGCGTACCCCGGCGCGCGAGGCCCTTGCGCTGCTGACCCAGGACGGCCTACTGGTGCACGAGGGCCGGCGCTTCAAAGTCCCGGTCTACGATAAGCAACAAATTACCGAGGTCTTCGAAATTCGCCAGCGGCTCGAGCCGTACGCGGTACGCTTGGCTTGCGAGCGCGCGACGCCGGCGGAGCTCAAGGCCCTGCGGACGCTGGCGGACAGTGCGCTCGGCAAACCTGCGTCGGCGGAAGCTTACTTGGCAGTCAATTTCAAGCTACGTCAGGCATTGTTTCCGCTTGGCAAGAACCGGCGCCTGGAAGAAGCCATTCATTTGTATGACGAGCTGGTGCACTACGTGCGCATCAAGACATTGAGCGTCGAAGCGAACCGGCAGCTGTCGGTCAAGGGATGGAAAAGGCTGATAGCCGCCGTGGTGGCGCGCAAAGCCGCGGTGGCCGAAGAGGCCATGTCCCATCTGCTGGAGCTCGCGCAGCGGCTGATGCTCGACGCGCTCGCGCAGCAGGGCAACGGAAACG
>DATNNX010000040.1:0-7010 GCA_035601615.1 Xanthobacteraceae bacterium | reverse complement strand
AATAAGAAAGGTATTGCTGGGGTGCCATGAGACCGCGGCAGACCGGCCCAGGATGACTAGTCTGACGGGCCATTGGCTGGACGTTAATGGGCCGCCGCCATGCCCTGATTCAGAACGATTCAGGACTGGCACAAGGACTTGAGGCCTGCTTCAGGGCAAACTGACTGTGGCGAACGGGCCTGCCGGCGGGGTCGGGGGCGTCACGAGGGCGGAGGGAGAAAACCATGGCGGACATGAAGCGGCGTGATTTCATGACGCTCGTTGGCGGCGCGGCGGCGGCATGGCCGCTTGCGGCACGCGCGCAGCAGGCAAAGCGCATCCCGCGCATTGGCATCCTCCTCTTTGCCAAGGCCGATCTCGCCGTGATCGATCCGCTCCTTCGTGGGCTCGAAACGCTCGGCTACGTCGATGGCAAGACCGTAAGCCTTGAGTACCGCGACGCCGGGGGAAACTACGAGCGCGCCTCGCAGCTCGCGGATGAATTGGTGCGGCTCAATCCCGACGTGCTCGTCTCCTTCGGCGGCGATCTCGCCCCGACCATCAAGAAAGCGACGGCGACTATTCCGATCGTCTTGGTTGTGAGCAATGATCCGGTGGAGGCTGGCCTCGTTGCGAGCCTGGGGCGGCCCGGCGGAAACATCACCGGGCTCACCTACGTGCACGACATGCTCGCCGGAAAGTCCGTCGAGCTGCTCAAGGATACGGTTCCTTCGGTATCCCGCGTCGCAATTTTATGGAATCCGAATCACGCCGATCCCGAATTTCGCGAGACGCAGCGCGCCTCGCGCACGCTAGGGGTGCAACTGCAATCGCTCGAGGTGCGCGAGCCGGGTGATTTCGAGGGCGCATTCCAAGCCCTAGCACGGGAGCGGGCCGAGGCCCTCATCGTCATCGGCTCGCGGCTCATTTTTCTACAGCGACAGCGGATCGGGGACGCCTGTGCGAAGAATGGGCAGATCCTGGTCGGCGTGCCGAGCTGGTTGATGGAGGTCGGAGCGCTTTTGACTTATGGGCCCAATGTGCCCGACATCCAGCGCCGCGCCGCGACCTACGTGGACAAGATCCTCAAGGGGGCCAGGCCGAGTGATCTGCCGATGCAGCAGCCGACCGAGTTCGAGCTGATCATCAACCTCGAGGTTGCCAAGAAACTCGGCATCACCGTGCCGCCCACCGTCATCGCCCGCGCCGACAAGGTGATCGAGTAAAACTCGACTTCGCCCTCATGCTGAGGAGCGCCGCAGCGCAAGCGCTGTGACGCGCATCCGAAGCATGGGGCTATGGCGCAAGCGGAATCAGCGAGCGCGCGGCGCCACGATGCATCCGGCACAAATGCAACTGAGCTAAGGAAACGCCGGGAGCGGCAGCTGTGCGCCGCGGGATCCCGCTTCGATCGGCTGCAGCGGCGGGGCAGCGTCCCCGCGCGGTGCGCGAGTGCCCGCCATGCTCCTCCCGCGGGCATCGCCGCTTGCCGCGACGGCCGCATCGGAATGCGCTGCGTTGCTCGATTTGTACCAGGTCAAGAGCCCCGCCAGTGCCGACATCAGCGCGATGCCTGCGAGATCGACCGCAAGCTGCATCGGGATATCGCCGCGCCAGGAGGTGAGCACGATCTGACCGATCACCGAGAGGAGAATACCGAGGCAGAACACCTGCAGCGAGTGCTGGCCGCAGCGGATGAACAACTGCGCAAGCGGACGGCGCAGGATTTGCGCATTGCGCCCCACGACGTGCGCTGCGGTCACCGCCAGCGCCAGGAAGCTGACCAGGCGCAGCGGCGCCAGATTGCTTTTGTCTTCGACGTATGGCGAGAGCTCCTGGAACAGCAAGGCAGGAAACGACTCGTTCACGCTGTGGATGGTCCATGACGCGCTGACCACGGCGACAACGGCTACGATCGCGACCGCAAGCGGCACGAGCCACGCGCCATGCAGTGGCAACGGTTGCCGGCTGTAGCGCGCGTATCCGGCGGTCGCGCCGATCACGAAGAGAAATTGCCAGGCGAGAGGGTTGAAGTACCAGGTCTCATCGTCGGGATAGCTGTGCGGCTGCCAGCCGAACCGCCACGTCAGCAGATAGATAGCGGCGGAGACGACGAGCGGCAGCGGCAGCGAGCGCCGCATCAGCAGCAGCACGAGGGGGAAGACGCCCAGGAAAATCATGTAGATCGGCAGGATATCGAGGAACTGCGGTTGATACTGCAGCAACAGCGCTTTGATGATCGCGACTTGCGGCTCGTCGATGAAGTTGTCGATGCCAAAATCCTCGCTGTAGGTCTGGTTTTGCACCGCCAGCGTCGCGTAACAGATCGCCGCCGCGAAGAGAACGAATGTGAAGATGTGCGCGACGTAGAGCTGCCACGCCCGGCGATAGATGTGGCCGGCGGCGGCGATTGGCCCTTGCCGCTCGAGCGCCTTTCCATAGACGGTCGCCGCGGCATAGCCGGATATGAAGACGAAGACCTCCGCCGCGTCGGAGAATGCGATCGAGTGCAGCGTGACATACGACAAGACGTTATTCGGAATATGGTCGATGAAAATGAACAGGAGCGACAGACCGCGAAAGAGGTCAAGCCTCAGGTCGCGCCCGGCGCGCTGATTTGGATCAGCACGGCCGCCGCCGTATAACGAGGCCTGCGGGCTCGTACGCTGGGACATGGGCACTGGGCGAGCGATGCGGTCGCTGTCGATCGACGCTGATTGCGCCACTATCGACGCGAGCCGTTCGCTTCCGCGCACCGCGCCAGAAACGCTATCGCTGTGCGACGGGCTTCACGCAAATCGGACCTCGGTCCGTCCTGTGCAAGAGCGCCGTCGTCTCCGACAGTGAACCGGTAAGTCTCGTAAGTCTGCCGGTTCACCACCAAGATATTGGGATGTTCATGCCGCACGACTTCGAAGCTCATGATCCCCTTCCCCCCGACAAAGCATGCACCAAGGCATTCACGGAGGCGTGGGCCTGCAGTAAACGATTTCTTATCGATGCTTTTTGCGCAGCTTCCCGCCCCCGGGCAGCACCGTGAATGCAGCAACAACTGGCGTCGGTTCGAGGGCTCAACCAAGGCGGAATTGCGAACATTTCTTGCAAACAAGCGTACAGCGCGCCGTATTTTTAAGGCGAGCGCACGCCGAGGCGTGCCGGAAAAGCTTGTCAGTCAGCGACATCCGCGTCTTTTAGCGAAGAACCATCGTCTTAGAGTTGCCGCAGATGTTTTGGATTGCGGGGGGCGGGGAGCCGCTACATGGATAACCTGGCATGACAAAACGGCAGCGTCGGAGAGTTGCCGACTTGCCTCGCGCGTGGCTGGCGCGTTGTGCGGCCGCGTTCGCGGTGCTGTGCGCAGGCCCTGCGGCCGCGCCGAGGAGGTGATCGAGTGAGCGCGGTAACGCGAACCCAGGTGGCGATCATTGGCGGCGGCCCGGCCGGGTTGCTCCTGTCGCATATGCTCGATCTCGAGGGTATCGACAGCATCGTGCTCGAGCGGCAGAGCCGCCGACACGTCCTGCGCCGCATTCGCGCCGGCGTGTTGGAGGCCGGCACCATCGATCTCTTGCGTGCGATCGGGCTCGGGGAGCGGATGAATCGCGAAGGCCACCCTCACAACGGCTCGGCAATCGCGTGGGAGGGACGGCCGCGGTTTTTCATCGACACGAAAAAGTTCACGGGCAAGTCGATGATGGCATATGGCCAAACTGCGATCACCGAGGACCTCTACGCAGCGCGCGACGCAGCCAGCGGCGAGATCATTGACGAAGCGGAGAATGTGGAACTGCACGAGCTCACTTCGGAGCGCCCTCTCGTGACTCTTGAGAAGAACAGTCAAAAGCGCCGCATCGACTGCGACTATATTGCCGGCTGCGATGGCTATCACGGCGTCAGTCGGCAGTCGATCCCGCCCTCTGTGTTGCGCACCTACGAAAAGGGTTATCCGTTCGGATGGCTCGGCATCATGTCGCAGACGCCGCCGTTTCCAGACCTTTGCTATTGCTATCACAGCCGCGGCTTTGCGCTTGCGTCCATGCGCAGCCCGATGCTGAGCCGCTACTACATCCAGTGCGAGCTCGACACTCGTCTGGAAGACTGGCCGGATGAACGCTTCTGGCAAGAATTCAAGGCGCGATGTCCGCCGGACATGGCGGACAGGATCATCACCGGCCCATCGATCGAAAAGTCAATTGCGCCCTTGCGCAGCTTCGTCGCCGAGCCGATGCGTTATGGCCGCCTGTTCCTGGCGGGGGATGCGGCGCACATTGTCCCGCCCACCGGAGCGAAGGGCCTCAACCTAGCCGTGTCGGATGTTTTCTACGTCTCGCGAGCCTTGGCGCAGGTGTACAAGACCGCCAGCACGCAGTATCTCGATCGCTATTCCGATATGGCGCTGCGCCGCGTCTGGGGCGCCGCGCGCCTGTCCTGGTGGTTGACCATGCTGCTGCACCGGTTTCCAGACGAAACGCCATTCGATCAGCGGGCGCGGGAGAATCAATTCGATTATCTGCACGCTTCGGAGCACGCACAGGCCTCGTTGGCCGAGCAGTATGTCGGATTACCTTTTGAAGGATGATTGGAAAATCACGCGGGAGGGAGCGATTCAATCCGATCGGGACATGCTCTAGTGTGATTGACGATTCGCTCACCCAAAGCTTCAAGGAGTTGGCAGCATGCGCAGCGGGGACTTGGCTCTGCGGCTTTCGATCGTGTTCTCGGTGGCCGGCGTCCTCGTGTTGGTCGCCGGCCTCTACGAGATTGACCGCCGCGAGAAGAGCAGTTCGGCAACCCTCTCGGCCAACGTCGCCGAGATCGACCAAAGGGTCCAGTTCCTCGTCAATCAGATGCGGGTCCTCAGCGACCAACACGCCGCGCAACTGACCGCGACCGAGCGGCAGCTGCAAGCGCTCAACAGCCAAATTCAAGCGCTCAGCGGTCAATATGAGTCCCGGCTCAAGGAGCTCGAGGACGATTTGCGCGTGGTGCGGTCCGAGTTGGCTCCCCTGCGCCGCTGAAACCGAATATTCGAGAGCGGACAGCGAACGCGATACGCTCCCTCGCCCCGCGGAGCGCCGCCCTCTCCCCGCCATAGCGCGTCCTTAAGGGCGTTGACGCCCGTCTTCGACGGGCTATGGACGCGCGTAAATGCGCTTATGGCGGGGCGAGTGCACGAGCGGCGATGGTACGCCGGCGGGCGGCGACGCTTCCACCGCGACGGAACGCACGTTGGGGAATATCACTCGGCCGATCACTCCGCCTTGATCCCGGCCTCCTTGATGATTGGACCCCATTTCGCGGTCTCGGACGCAACCAGGAGGGCAAGTTCGGTCGGGGTGGACACAGTAACCGGTGCACCGATCGCGTCATACCTCTGCTTGACCGATGCATGTGTCAGCGCGGCCACCGCGTCGGCATGAATCTTCGCGACGATATCGCCCGGCGTTTTGATCGGCACGAACAAACCCCACCATGCCGATACTTCGTATCCGGGCACTGTTTCGCCGATTGTCGGTATCTCCGGCGCCGCGGGCGAGCGCTTGGCAGACGTCACAGCCAAGCCGCGCACCGTGCCGCTCTGTACCTGAGGCAGCACGCCCGGCAAATTGCTGAACATCGCGTCGACGCGACCGGGAATGAGGTCGTTCATCGCCGGACCGGCGCCGCGATAGGGCACGTGCATCATGTCGATCCCGGCCTTGCGCTTGAACAGTTCGCCGCTCAAATGCGGCGAAGCGCCGATGCCGGTCGAAGCGAACGTCACTCGCTTGGTTTTCGCGGAGTCGATGAACTCTTGCACCGACTTCGCGGGCGAGGAGTTCGGTACCATCATGAGATTGGGGATGACCGTGACGAGCGTGACCGGGGCAAGATCGTTGGCCGGGTTATAGCTTCCCGGATAGAGCCACGGATTGATCGCGAGACTGGCCCCGGCCAAAAGGACGGTGTAGCCGTCGGGCGCCGACTGCGCGACCGCCTGCGCCCCGATGTTGCCGCCTGCGCCGCCTTTGTTTTCAATAACGACCTGCTGGCCCCACAGCTCCGACAACCGGTTCGCCAGCGGGCGGCCGAGCGCATCGCCGCCCCCGCCGGGCGGAAACGGCACGACGAGGCGCATGTATCGGGTCGGATAGTTTTGCGCGCTAGCCGCAGGCGGCCACGCCGCCGCGACGGCGGCGCCCGCGGCCAGATGCAGAATTCGGCGGCGTGGCAGGTCCATGCGACCGCGCAGCAAGGGCAGCTCGTTCGCCCGCGATGTTAGCGGCCTTGATGATCGAGCACCACTATCTGCGACCGTAGGATGGGCTGAGCGGAGCGAAACCCATCACGACGCGCGCCCTATAAACCGGATGCGCCGAGTTCAGAACGCGTCCCATGCTTGCGCCGGAAGGCTTTTGCCGTGCCTTCCCATCATCTCGAATACTGAGATCGGCGCCAGGCTTGCTTCCGCTGCCCCGGTGGTCTGGATCGCCGCCTTCGGCTCAGTCGGAGCGAGCTGCCAGCCGGCGACGATCATCATCGTTGCAGCCATGCCGCATACCACGGCGACAAGCGTGATTTTCCGCATTGTCAGTCTCCTTCTCTTCCCGTTTTTCGGGGCGCGCCGGGAGGCGCGCGTTCTATTCCCCTGTCTCGTGAGCGGCCCTCTTACGGGCCCGCATTGCGGTCCATGGCGGCCACGAACACGACGCCTAAGAATTGCGCGGCGATCAGCGCAGCAAACGCCGCAACGTTGAAGAGATGCTCCATCGCTCCCTCACACGCGATCGAGGCTGGTGCGGCCTTATGAGCCCACGCCGCGATTGGCGAGGTCATCGCGAATCTGCGGCGGCAACTCGTACCAGTGGCGCCGCAGGTATTGCGCGACTTCCTCTTCCGCCTTGCGCCTTCGCGCTTCGATCATCGCATCGAGAAAGCGACCCCACCTCGATCGGCCTCGTGCCGTCGTCTCCACGAACGGAAAATAAGCGGTCATTGCCATGGCGATCTCCCGTGAATCGGCAAGTTCCATTGGAGTCATGATGAACCTG
>DATNNX010000039.1:0-5584 GCA_035601615.1 Xanthobacteraceae bacterium | reverse complement strand
ACGCTCCGGTGCTCGGTGCACCGGCGGGGCGTGCCTTAACGCGGCACGCCAGACGCCTTGCGAGGCGCCTTGCGTCTCTCGGAGACGCTCGCCTCTCGGCGCTCCACCGTGGCGATTTTGGGCCGGGCGCCGCGCTTTTCCCTCACCGGCAACTCCTCCTAAGCTTGCGCTTCGGCGAGCAACCGGATCGGTTACAGCGAGCTCCTCGCACACGGGTCGTAGTGCCCGCAGGGCGGGGTGCCGAACCTCCCGGGGCAAACGGTTGCGAGTCGCCGCCGCGGGACGCCACTCCTCGCTCCGCCTTTAGGATCGCCTCTAGAAGCGCCCCTCAGAAGCGAGGATGCGAATCTGTACTATGCATCGCAGATCGTAGTCAAGAGAACAATTCATTGAGAGATCGCCCACATTCCGAGGTCTAATTTTACGTGCGATTAGCGCGCGATGGTGGTGCGCGCGCGGGCTTTTGTCACCCCCACCGCGCAGCGTGTCCTCGCTGCGCGCGGGCGATTCAGGAAAACGAGGCTTCACGATTGGATACAATTTAAGGTTGGCGATCCTGCGCCGGAATGCGCTCTTCGCGTGTATCCCACAGCAGAACGATTCAGAACGATTCAGATCTTGCCCAAGGACCTGCGCCACGACTCCCGGCACAATCCGGCTGGGCCATTGTGTCCCAACGGTTGAACAGAAGCCGGAAGTTGAAAGAAACGGCATTGGTACACGTTAAGCGTGCGAGGCAGGAACAATGAGGCGGCGCGACTTTCTTACGTTCCTCGGTGGAGCGGCGGCATCATCGATTGAGGGGCCGCGCACGGCCCAGGCCCAGCCGAAAATTCGGCGTCTCGGGGTTCTATCCCAGGGCTCGGCGAGCACTCACCCTACCCCCATGTTCAGCGCGTTCCAGCAGGGCCTGCACGACCTCGGCTGGGTGGAAGGACACAATCTCGCAATCGAGTGGCGCTTCTCCGAAGGCAGCGCCGAGTCACTGCCAAAACTTGCGGCCGACCTCGTCGGCGTCCCGGTCGAGTTGATCGTCGCAACCCCGACGAGACCCGCGCTCGCGGCCAAGCAGGCCACCAGCACAATCCCTGTGGTGTTCATCCAAGTCGCCGACCCCGTAGAGTCCGGCATCGTCGCCAATCTCGCGCGACCTGGCGCCAATATCACGGGCGTGAGCAGCATGGGTTCGGATTTGAGCGGGAAAAGATTGGAGCTGCTCAAAGAGGCGCTGCCGGCCGCAACCCGCGTGGCGGTATTGTGGCATCGACCCAGTCAGGGCGCCGCCCTCGCCTTTCGGGAATTGGAGCGCGCCAGCAAACAACTTGGCCTCGAGCTCATGGACACCGCCGTCACAGGCCCCGATCAATTGGACGAGGCGACCCGATCCGCGGCGCGTGCCGGCGCTGGGGCGATGATCCTCATCGATGACCCGGTGATCGCCTCCTATCGGCCACAAATCGTCGCGCTGGTATCGGAGGCCGGCTTGCCGCTTTTTTCCATATATTCCGAATACGCGGACGAGGGCGGCCTCTTGGCCTATGGTCCGAGCCTACAGGCGGTCTATTGGCGCGGCGCCACGTATGTCGACCGCATTCTGCGGGGTGCCAAGCCGAGCGATCTGCCGGTCGAGCAGCCCACCATCTTCGAGCTGGTCATCAATCTGCGTACGGCGCAGGCGCTCGGTCTCGAATTGCCGCCGACCCTGCTTGCCCGCGCCAACCGCGTGATCGAGTGATTAGCAGCTCTCACAGGTCCGAGCTGTCATTCCGGGGCGCGGGCGAAGCCCGCGAGCCCGGAATCCATAACCAGGGCCTGTGGTTATGGATTCCGGCTCTCGCCGCTATCGCGGCTCGGCCGGAATGACGAAATGAAAGGGTTTGGTGTGAAGCGGCAACGCGCCCGCGTGATACAACGCGGCCCGGCCCTGATAGAGTGGGCGGGATGAGCCTTCGCAATCTCCTTCCGCTCCGTTTTTCCCGGCAGCACCCGGCACCGCCTACCGGTGAGCAACCGCGCGCGGGCGTCGAAATTTCCGCGCCGAAAACCCGCCGGCGCCTGTTCGCCAAGTATGTCGCGCTGTTCGTCGTGGTGGTCTGCGTCGCGCTCCTCTCCAACGGCACTTTCGACGTCTTCTTCTACTACCAGGAGCACAAGGCCTCGCTCATCCGCATCCAGCGCGAGCAGGCGGAAGCCGCCGCCGCCAAGATCGGCCAGTTCATCAAAGAGATCGAGAGCCAGCTCGGCTGGACCACGCAACTGCCGTGGTCGGCGGGCTCGATCGAACAGCGCCGGTTCGACGCGTTGCGGCTGTTGCGCCAAGTTCCCGCCATTACCGAGCTCGCGCAGCTCGACGCCACCGGCAAGGAGCGGCTGCGGGTGTCGCGGCTCGCCATGGACGTGGTCGCGAGCGGCGCCGACCTCTCCAGCGACCCGAAGTTCGCCGAGGCGGTGGCGCGCAAGGTCTATTACGGCCCGGTCTATTTCCGGCGCGAATCCGAGCCGTATATGACGCTCGCTATTGCCGGCACGCGGCGCGACGCCGGCGTGAGCGTCGCCGAGGTCAATCTCAAGCTGATCTGGGACGTGGTCTCGCAGATCAAGGTCGGCGAGCGCGGCCACGCCTATGTGGTCGACGCGCAGGGACGGCTGATCGCGCATCCCGATATCAGTCTCGTGCTGCGCAACACGGACATGTCGAAGCTCGCGCAAGTGCGCGCGGCGCGCGCCGCTGCCTCAGGCGACGCCGGTACCGGCGACAATCCCGCGCAGACGGTGCAGGAAGCGGAGAACATCGAGGGCCACAAGGTGCTCACCGCCTATGCGCCGGTGGCGCCGCTCGGCTGGCTCATGTTTGTCGAGTTGCCGGCCGAGGAGGCCTATGCGCCGCTCTACGCGGCCTTGAAGCGGCTCGGCTTCGTGCTCTTGGGCGCACTCTGCTTTGCCGTGCTCGCCGGGATGTTTCTCGCCGGCCGCATGGTGGGGCCGATCCAGGCGCTGCAAGCGGGCGCCGCGCGCATCGGCCGCGGCGATCTCTCCCAGCGCATCGCGATCAAGACCGGCGACGAGCTCGAGGCGCTCGCCAACCAGTTCAACGATATGGCCGGCCAGCTGCAGGAATCCTATGCGGGCCTGGAAAAGAAGGTCGAGCAGCGCACCAGTGAATTGAGCGAATCGCTCGAGCAGCAAACCGCGACCTCCGAGGTGCTGCGCGTCATTTCCAGCTCGCCGGGCGATCTCAAGCCCGTATTCGAGACGATGCTGGCGAAGGCGATACGGCTCTGTGACGCCAAATTCGGTTTACTTTTTCGATGGGAGGACGATGCGTTTCGCGCGGTTGCCCAGCATGGCGATTCGCCTGCTTTCGCGGAAGCGTGGGGTCAGCCGCTCGCAATTCGTGATCATCCAGGGTTGCCGCTCGCCCGCCTCGCCGCCACCAAGGACGTGGTCCATGTTGCGGACCTCACGAAGGAGCAGACCTATCTCGACCGTGATCCACGCATGGTCGTCCTCGTCGAAGCCGCCGGCGCGCGCAGCCTGGCTCTGGTGCCGATGTTTAAAGAGGGCGAACTGATCGGTGCAATCGGCATTTACCGCCAAGAGGTTCAACCATTCACGGAAAAGCAGATCGATCTGGTCAGGAGCTTCGCCAGCCAAGCGGTCATCGCCATCGAGAACGTGCGCCTGCTCACCGAACTGCGCGCGCGTACGGATGAGCTCGGGCAATCGGTCGAGGAGCTGCGCGCGTTGGGCGAAGTCACGCAGGCGGTCAATTCCACCCTCGATTTGCAGACCGTGCTCTCCACCATCGTCGCCAAAGCGGTTCAGCTTTCCGATACCGACGCCGGATCCATCTACGTGCATGACGAGACGCAGCAGGAATTTCAGCTGCAGGCCAACTACGGCATGAGCGACGAGTTGATTGCCGCGCTCAAGGACCACCACCTGGACATCTCCGGGGCCGTCGCCCAGGCCGCGAATCAGGCCGAGGCGGTGCAGGTCCCGGACATGCGAGACGAGGCGCCGATTCCCGCGAATGAGCTGATGCTGCGCGAGGGATATCGGGCACGGCTGCTGGTGCCGCTGCTGCGCTTCCACGAAGTCATGGGCGCGCTCGTGGTGCGGCGAAAGTCCCCCGGCGAATTCTCCAAGACCACGATCGATCTATTGCGCACGTTCGCCGCCCAGTCGGTGCTGGCGATCCAAAACGCGCGCCTGTTCCAGGAAATCGAGGAAAAGAGCCGCCAGCTCGAACTGGCGAGCCAACACAAGTCCCAGTTCGTCGCCAGCATGAGCCACGAGTTGCGAACGCCGCTCAATGCCATCATCGGCTTGACCGAGATGATGGTCACCAACGCCACGCGCTTCGGCACGGAAAAAGCAGCCGAGCCGCTCAAGCGGGTGCACCGCGCCGGTCAACACCTCCTCGGGCTCATCAACCAGGTACTCGACCTCTCCAAGATCGAAGCCGGCAAACTCGAGCTCAACCCCGAGTCGGTCAGTCTCGCCCCGCTGATCGACGAGGTCATCGGCACCGCGCGTCAGCTGGCACAGCAGAACAAGAACAACCTGGTGGTGGAGGCGCAGGAGAAGCTCGGGACGCTGACGGTCGATCCGATGCGGCTGCGGCAGATCCTGCTCAACCTTTTGAGCAACGCCTGCAAATTCACGAGCCAAGGCGAGATCAAGCTCAAGGCGCGCCGCGTCGCCGACGGTCACAACTGGGTGGAGTTCGCAGTCGCCGACACCGGCATCGGCATGACGCCGGAGCAGCAGGCCAAGCTGTTCGAGGAATTCACCCAGGCCGACTCTTCGACTGCGCGGCGCTACGGCGGCACCGGGCTGGGGCTTGCCATCACGCGCAAGCTCGCGCGCATGATGGGCGGTGACGTGACCGTGACGAGCGAGCCGGGCAAGGGCTCTGTTTTCGCCGTGCGACTGCCGGCAGGCGCCGATACTGCTGCAAAAGCTGCGATCAACGGCGGCCGAGCGCCGACTAGCGACTGCGTGCTCGTGATCGACGATGACGCCACCGCCCGTGAACTCATCGCCGATCACCTCAAGGCGGAAGGCTTCTCGGTGACGACGGCGGCCGGCGGCTTGGAGGGGCTCAAGCTCGCCAAGGAGCTGCGGCCGATCGCGATCACGCTGGACGTGATGATGCCCGACCTTGACGGCTGGTCGGTGCTGGCGGCGCTGCGGCAGGATCCGGAGCTTGCCGACATTCCGGTCATCATGATCACGATCATGGACGAGCACCGCCGCGGCGTTGCGCTCGGCGCGGCCGGCTATCTCACCAAGCCGATCGACCGTGAGCGGCTCACCCGCATGATCGGCCGTTTTCGCGCGCCGGCGGGCCGACGCGGGTCCTGCTGGTGGAAGACGATGCCACGCAGCGCGAGCGGCTGCGCGGCTGGCTCGATGGTGACCAGTGGAAGGTGCAGGAGGCCGGCAACGGGAAGGAGGCGCTCGCGGTGCTCAAGGACACAAAGCCCGACGTCATCCTGCTCGATCTCATGATGCCGGAAATGGACGGCTTTGCGGTGGTGGCCGCGCTGCAGAAGGAGCCGCGCTGGCGGGACATTCC
>DATNNX010000038.1:0-4264 GCA_035601615.1 Xanthobacteraceae bacterium | reverse complement strand
AGGTGAGACATGGTCGATCTTGCCCTCAAGCCCGCGATTGCCGGACGGCCGGTCCGCGACGTGAGCGCGTGGGACCGGCTCAAGGTGAACCGCGACTGGCTGGGCCTGTGGTTCATGCTGCCGACGGCGGCGTTTTTGCTGCTGTTTCTCGCCTATCCGCTCGGGCTCGGCGTCTGGCTCTCGTTCACCGATGCACGCATCGGCCGCCTCGGAGAATTCGTGGGGCTCGAGAACTACGAGTGGCTGTGGGACGATTCGGTGTTCTGGCTCTCGGTGTTCAACACGCTGCTCTATACCTGCGTCGCCAGCGCGTTCAAATTTGCGATCGGGCTTTACCTCGCGCTCCTGCTCAATCACAACATGCCGTTCAAGGCCATCATCCGCTCGGTGGTGTTGATCCCCTTCATCGTGCCGACGGTGCTCTCGGCGATCGCGTTCTGGTGGATCTACGACAGCCAGTTCTCGATCGTGTCCTGGTCGCTGCGCAAGATCGGGCTGATCGCGAGCAATATCGATTTCCTCGGGGATATCTGGAACGCGCGCTGGTCGGTGATCTTCGTCAATATCTGGCGCGGGGTGCCGTTCGTCGCCATCACGCTGCTCGCAGGCTTACAGACCGTGTCGCCCTCGCTCTACGAAGCCGCAACCATCGACGGCGCAACGCCGTGGCAAAGGTTTCGCTACGTCACCTACCCGTTGCTGACGCCCATCATCGCGGTGGTGATGACGTTTTCGGTGCTGTTCACCTTCACCGACTTCCAGCTCATCTGGGTGCTCACGCGCGGCGGCCCCGCCAACGCCACGCATCTGATGGCGACGCTCGGCTACCAGCGCGCCATCGGCGGCGGCTATCTCGGCGAGGGCTCGGCCATCGCCACCGCCATGATCCCGTTCCTGCTCGCCGCCATCCTGATCTCTTGGTTCGGACTGCAGCGGCGGAAGTGGCAGCACGGAGAAAGCAATGACTGACGTGCTCGCGTCCAAGGTCGCAAGCCCGAGCGCGGTGTTGTCCGGCGTCACCGCGGACCATACCGAGGGCATGAGCTACCTGCAGACGCTGCCGCGGCGACTGGTGACGCTCTATCTCCCGCTGTCGGTGATCCTTTTCGTGCTGCTGTTCCCGTTCTATTGGATGGCACTCACCGCGATCAAGCCGGACGAGCAGTTGCTCGACCTCGATCGCTTCAATCCGTTCTGGACCTGGACACCGACGCTCAAGCACATCCAGCAATTGCTGTTCGCCACGCATTACCCGCAGTGGCTCATGAACACGATGCTGGTGGCGATCGCCGCGACCATTCTCTCCATCGTTGCCAGCGTGCTTGCGGCCTACGCCATCGTGCGGCTGCGCTATAAAGGTGCGCAGTGGGTCGGCGGCACGATCTTTCTCGCCTATCTCATTCCGCCCTCGATCTTGTTCATTCCGCTCTCGACAGTCGTGTTCCAGTACGGGCTGTTCGACACGCCGTTCGCCTTGATCCTCACCTATCCGACCATTCTGATCCCGTTTTCGACCTGGCTGCTGATGGGTTATTTCAAGACCATTCCGTTCGAGCTCGAGGAATGCGCGCTGATCGACGGCGCCAGCCGTTACCAGATCCTCACCAAGATCGTCCTGCCGCTGGCGGTGCCGGGGCTGATTTCGGCCTTCATCTTCTGCTTCACGCTGTGCTGGAACGAGTACATCTACGCGCTCACCTTCATTTCCTCGACCGAGAACAAGACGGTGCCGGTGGCGATCGTCAACGAATTCGTGGACGGCGACATCTACCGCTGGGGCTCGCTGATGGCAGGCGCGCTGGTCGGCTCGCTGCCGCTGGTGATCCTCTACGCCTTCTTCGTGGAGCACTACGTCTCGGCGATGACGGGCGCGGTCAAGGAATAGGTTGCTATCGGCTGCTTCGACCGTGAAAAGGTCAGCTCAGGCAGGGCGCGGCTGGTCCGCTGGCGCAACCTCGCGCGATCGAACGCGTTCGTGGCAATCGCCCACATTATCGTGCCCTCACTCGCCCCTGTGCGCGGCGTCGTCGAGCGGGACGCATGTAACGCGTGCTAAGAAGACCAACTATATGAACCGGATATTCCGGCTTCCAGCGCGCTCCGCCAGCCCGCCGCGGCTGCAAAAATCGAGTTTGTTTTGGTCAGGAGCTGAGTCAAGATCGCGTGGCGATGTTGGCTCAAAGATCACTCGCGGCAACGCATGCTCGTTCCCTATCTTTGGCTCGCGTTTAGTCAGGCAACGTGACAATGGTGCTTGTACCGCCGCGATGGATGTGCCGGCTTGCGCTCGGCCTGCTTGCGCTTGATCTCGCCATCGCTTTACCCGCCAACGCACAAGATTATCCCAATCAAACGCTCAAGATCGTCGTGCCGTTTGTCGCCGGCGGCGGCGTCGATGTGGTTGCCCGCATCATTGCGCCCAACCTCAGTGAAGAGCTCGGACAACCGGTGATCATCGAGAATCGTGGAGGCGCGGGCGGCATGATAGGTGCCGCCGCCGTGGCGCAGGCTCCGCCGGACGGCTATACGCTGCTCGTGGGCACCGGCAGCACCCATGGCACCAACTCCAGCGTCTACTCGCATCTGCCCTACGATCCGGTTCGCGACTTCACGCCCATCGGGCTCATCTCATCGTCACCGCTGCTCTTGATTGTGCCGCCGCCGCTGCCGGCAACATCTGTCGGCGAACTGATCGCTTTGGCGCGCAGCCGGCCGGGCGAGCTCAGCTTCGGCTCCTATGGCACCGGCAGCATCAATCATCTCGGCGCCGAACTCTTCAATTCGATGGCGAAGATCGAAGCCAACCACGTGCCCTATCGTGGCTCCGCCCCGGCCTTGACCGATCTGATGGCCGGCCGGCTGCATTACATGTTCGACGGCATCTCCACCTCGCTCGGCTATCTCCAGGCCGGAACAATTCGCGCGTTAGGCGTCGCGGGCGCCAACCGCTCGCTGGTCTTGCCCGATCAGCCCACGATTTCGGAAGCCGGCCTTCCCGGCTACGATACGATGGTTTGGTTCGGTTTGTTCGCGCCGGCCGGCACGCCCAGATCGATCGTCGTCCGCGTGAATAGCGCGACGAACGCCGTGCTTGCCTCCCCGCGCATCAAGGAGGCTCTCGAGAAACTCGGCATCGATCCGGTCGGCGGCAGCCCCGGCGTTCTCGCGAGCAAGGTCCAATCCGAACTGCAGAAGTGGGCGGCCATCGTGCGCGAGAAGAACATCCGCGTTGATCAGTGACCGGGGCCGGCGAAGAAGCCCTCCGGGAAAAGGGAGAGCGATGTCCAAGCGTCAGATGCATCTCGGCGTCTTCGTGCTCGGCACCGGCAATCATTCCGCCGGCTGGCGCTGGGAGGGTGCCTATGCGACGAGCTCAAGCTTGCCGGTGATGGAGTCGATTGCCCGCATCGCCGAGCGCGGAAAGTTCGATCTTCTCTTCATCTCTGACTCGGCGGTGATGGATCCGGGAGATCATCCCTCCTTCGTCAATCGCTTTGAGCCGATGACGCTGCTAGCCGCGTTGAGCGTGCTGACGCGGCATATCGGGCTCGGCGCGACCGTGTCCACGAGCTTCAGCGAACCGTTCCATGTCGCGCGCAGTTTTGCCTCACTCGATCATATCAGCGGCGGCCGAGCGGCCTGGAACGTTGTCACCAGCACGCATAATGCGGCAGCCCTCAACTTCAGCAAGGAACGGCTCAACGAGCACGATCTGCGCTACGAGATCGCGACCGAGTTCGTGGATGTCGTGCGCGGGCTGTGGGACACCTGGGACTATGGGGCAATCACTGCCGACAAGGCGACCGGCACTTTTCTCGACAGAGCGAAGGTGAGGCTGCTCAATCACAAGGGGCGATTCTTTTCCGTCAAGGGCCCGCTCAACATCGAGCGCTGCCCGCAGGGCCACCCGGTGATCATTCAGGCGGGCGGCTCGCCGCCGGGGCAGGAGCTTTCAGCGCGCTCGGCCGATCTGGTTTTCTCGGTGGTCAACGGGGGGCGGCTTCGGCCAAGGCTGCCTATGACGCCCTGAAGCAGCGCGTGGTGAAGCATGGCCGCGCGCCGGAGCATGTTGCGATCCTGCCCGGCGTGATGCCGATCATCGGTGAGAGCGATCAGCAGGCAAGGGACGAGCTCGCGCGCCTGCAGAGCTGGCTCACGTCCACCAACGCGCTGGCGCTGGTGTCGCAGCGGCTGGGTCATGACATTTCCGGCTATCCCCTCGACGGTCCGGTGCCGGACTTCCCCGCCAAGACGGAGCGCGGCC
>DATNNX010000037.1:0-2830 GCA_035601615.1 Xanthobacteraceae bacterium | reverse complement strand
CGATATCCGCACCAGATATCCGGCGGCATGCAGCAGCGCGTAGCGATCGCCATGGCGCTGTCGATCAATCCCAAAGTGCTCATTCTCGACGAACCGACGACCGGCCTCGATGCGACGGTGGAGGCCGCGATTCTCGATCTGGTCGGCCGGCTGCGCATCGAGCTCGGAACGTCCATTCTGTTCATCAGCCACGACCTCGCCGTTATTTCCAAAATGTGCGATCGGGTCGGCGTGCTCTATGCCGGCGCCTTGATCGAAGAAGGTCCGACTGCCGAAATCTTCAGTAATCCGCGGCACCCCTACACGGTCGGTCTGTTGCGCTGCGTGCCACGGCACGGGCGGCGCAAGGATCACGGCCGGCTCGACAGCATTCCGGGTAATCCGCCGACGCCGGACGACGGCATTCACGGCTGCATGTTTGCCCCGCGGTGCGGATTGGCCGGCGAAAAATGCGTGACCGACGCACCGCCGCTCTTCGATTTGGGCAACCGCCTCAGCCGCTGCCATTTTCACGAGCGGGCGCAGGCGCTACCCCACATCACACCCGATGCTGCGCCGACGGCAATCACCGTCGATCGCAGCCGCCCGCCGATCCTGCAGGCCATCGGCGTGAGCAAAACCTTCGGTAGCGCACGCCATCGAGTGCGCGCCCTGCACGCCGTCTCGCTGCAGCTGTGGCCCGGGGAAACGCTCGGCCTGGTTGGGGAATCGGGGAGCGGCAAGACCACGCTCGCGCGCCTTCTGCTGGGTCTCGAGGCGCCCGATCCCGGCGGAGTCGTTGAATTGGGCGGCATGGCGCTCGCCGGCCGGAGCGAGACGCGCAGGCCAAGCCAGCTGAAAGCATTGCAGATCGTCTTTCAGAATCCGGATTCGGCGTTGAACCGATCGCACAGCATACGCCGCCTGATCGAACGCGTTCTTGCCAGGCTGGGGCGAGTGCCCAAACCGGAACGGACCGCGCAGTTGCTGGAATTGATCCGATCGGTCCGCCTCCCCGATCACTATTTGAGTCTACGCCCTCGCCAGCTATCGGGCGGATTGAAGCAGCGCGTCGCGATTGCGCGAGCCTTTGCCGGCGATCCACGCATCGTGGTTTGCGATGAACCGACCTCTGCGCTCGACCTATCGGTGCAAGCGGCGATTCTGAACCTGCTGGCCGACCTACAGGCGAAGCATCAGGTCAGTTATCTGTTCATTTCGCACGACCTCGGCAGCGTGCGCTATCTATCCGACCGGATCGCAGTGCTCTATCTCGGCCGGTTGATGGAGATCGGTCCGGCCGAGCGAGTCTTCTCAGGGCCCCATCACCCCTATACGGCGGCTTTGCTCTCCGCAGTCCCGAGCCTCGGTCGCCAGATCGGGCAGCGTGTGCACCTGGAGGGCGAGATCCCCAGCGCCATCCATGTGCCGAACGGCTGCGTCTTCCACACGCGTTGTCCCCGCAAATTGGGTCCCATTTGCGAGGAGCAGCAGCCCCCGCTCCATCCCGGCGCCGAGCCAGGCCATCAGATTCGTTGCCATATTCCCGCGGCAGATCTCGGCGGTACAGACCGGCTCGATCGCAGTCGCGGGCCGTAAAAGCACTTTGGGATGCGGTATCATGATCACTGTCTCATCGGGACTGGCAGTGTTCGAAGTTGGCGGAACGCTGTGAGGGTACATGTGGATCGTTAGTCTGGCGCTGCGGCGCCCCTATACGTTCATCGTGCTTGCGCTCCTGATTGCGCTGCTCGGGGTGTTCACGATCCTGCGCACGCCGACCGACATATTCCCCAACATCAAAATTCCGGTGGTTGCGACCGTATGGCGCTACTCGGGCCTCTCGCCGGATGAGATGGCCACGCGCCTGGTCCTGGGGTCCGAGCGCGCAACACAAGTGACGGTCAATGGCGTCGAGCACACGGAGTCGCAATCACTGAGCGGCATCGGGGTGGTGAAGTACTTCTTCCAGCCGAACACCAGCGAAGAGCTGTCCTACGCGCAGATCACCGCCATGGCCCAGACCGGTTTGGCCTTCGCGCCGCCCGGTACGACGGCGCCATACGTCCTGGCCTACAATGCCTCGACGGTTCCGGTCCTGCAGCTCGCCATGTCGAGCGAAGATCTGTCCGAGGCAAAGATCTTCGACCTGGGCAACAACATCCTCCGCACGGCGCTTGCCACGGTCCCGGGGGCCACGATGCCCTGGCCGTACGGCGGCCTGCAGCGGCAGGTTCAGATCGACCTCGACCCCGACGCCCTGCGCGCACAAGGTCTGTCCGGCAACGACGTGACCGATGCGATCGCAGCGCAGAATCTGATCCTGCCCGCCGGCGTACAGAAGATCGGCGACCTCGAGTACTTCGTGGAACTCAACGCGAGTCCCAAGCAGATCGACGATTTGAACAGCGTCCCGGTCACGACCCGCAACGGCAGCGTGATCTATGTGCGCGACGTCGCGCACGTGCGAGACGGCTATCCCCCGCAGACCAACATTGCGCGCCGCGACGGCCGCCGGGCCGTCCTGCAGAGCATCCTCAAGACCGGGAGCGCCTCGACGCTCGACATCATCCGCGGCATCAAGGAGCGTCTGCCGCATATCCGCGACGCGCTTCCCCCCTCCTTCAAAATCGACGCGATCGGCGATCAATCGATATTCGTCCGCGGCGCGATCACGGGAGTCGTGCGCGAAGGCGTGATCGCGGCATCCCTGACCGCGCTCATGGTGCTGCTGTTCCTCGGCAGCTGGCGCAGCACGGTGATCATCGCCATTTCCATACCGCTGTCGATCCTCGCCTCGATCATCTGCCTGTCCGCGCTCGGCGAGACGATCAACATCATGACGCTCGGC
>DATNNX010000036.1:0-20707 GCA_035601615.1 Xanthobacteraceae bacterium | reverse complement strand
AGCCTTCAAGCTCGCTGCGCACGGCGGCAGACGCATCGGGAAGCTTCTGCGCAAGCTCGGCAAGCGCCGCGGCGCCGGCGTCGGCGCGCGCGCGCGCCTCGCGCACGGCGGCCAGCGTCTCCTCGTCGCGGCGGCCGAGCGCGCCCACGGCCTCGGCCAACGTCTTGAACTCGGTCTCGAGCGCCGCGAGGCGGTTGGAAAGCGCGGGGTCGCCGGCACCGACGGACGGCGCGGCGCGCGCGGTCGCCTCGAGCCTGGCGAGGTGACTTGCGACCTCTTCGAGAATTTTGGGATCGGCGCTCGGCGCCGGGGCACGCGCGGCAAGCTCGCGCAGGTCAAGCTCGAGGCCGGCAAGGCGCGCGTCGAGCGCGCTCACGCCGTTGTCGCGGCTGACGACGAGGCTCGCAATGCCGAGCACCGCGAGCACGATGCCCAGCCCCGCCGTCGCCGCGCCGAGCAACGGCACGCCCGGAGCGCGCCGCCGCGCCGGCGACGCTTCGGGCGCGCGCGCAGAGGCATCGGGGGCTGCGCCGGATCGATCCGGCGCTGATGCATCGGAGGATTGCGCGGATGCATCGGGGCCTGGCCGGGATGCACCGCCCACGGCTGAATCCGGTTCGGCCGGCTCCTCGCGCGAAGGCTTATCGGAGGGAGCATCCATGTTTCTTTCTCCGTGCCGGGCGGCGCCGCAGCGGTGCGATCTTTGGACGGTAGGCTGATTCGCTGAACGGCTGGGCAGTCTAGAACGGATGGGCAGCGCTGTCGTAGCAGATTCCCACCGCTCCAACTATGCGGCGTTTGGCCAATAGCGGCGCGACTTTTGGGCGATCACGCCGCGGCGGACTCGGTCTGCGCCCCTCCCCAACCAAACCCCGGCCTGCCGGGGTTTGGTCACTTAAGATTTGCCGGAAGCGGGCAAGCCCGCAGCCGGCTGGGGAGGGGTTGGGGGTAGGGGTCGGAGTCGGTGGACGCGTTTCGTGCAACAACAACGACCCCCCTCCCCACCCCTCCCCCACAAGGGGGGAGGGAGCATACCGAGTGCGGGGAGGGTGCACTGAGTCTGCTGCAACAGTCGTGCACTTCAGCCTCACGCATTGCCGACAAGCTCGATCATCGCCGCCTCGTCGGGGCGCGCAGCGATGCGGATTCTGGGGGCGCCGACGGCAAGAAGCGGGTGCGAGACTTGGACGGAGAGACAGAAATGCACCGGCTCGAGCGCGCGCACGCGCATGCGAGCGCGCGCGGCGCAATCGAGATAAGCCTCGGCGCTGCGGCGGGAGAAATGCAGCACGCCGTCGAGCGCGCGCTGCGCGAGCGCCGCGGCAACGGGCGGCGCAAAGCGCTCGACCTTGACGGCGCGATAGGCAACGACGGTCACCGCCGGTATGCCCCAATCCGCGGCATCACCGGCGCGATCCTCGCCGGCAAGATAGAGCAGCGGATGCTCGCTCCCGCGCGCGCGCAAGAGTTTTGCGAGATCGTCATTGTCGCCGTCGGCCGAAGTGACCTCGCGAAAACCCGCGGCACGCGCCGCGTCGGCGGTGTGGCGGCCCACCGCAAAGGCTGGGAGCGCAGTGAGCACCGCGTCGGCGGGATGAGCGGCGAGCGAGCGCGCGGCATTCGCGCTGGTCAGCACCACCGCGCCAAAGCTTTGCTCGGGCAGCGCGAACGCCACCGGCTCGATGCGCAACAGCGGCGCGAACATCACCTCGTGCCCGCGCGCGCGCAAGGATGCGGCGGTGCGCTCGCCGTCTCCCTCGGGGCGGGTCACTAAGAGCCGCATGCGGTCACCCGGTTGTTGGGGTGCACGAGCATTGCAGCAGACTCGGTGTGCTCCCTCTCCCCGTCGGGGAGAGGGTTGGGGTGAGGGGGTTCAAAGCCCATCGATAGACCAAAACCCCTCACCCCACCCCTCTCCCTATGGGAGAGGGAGCATACCGAGCGTGCCGCAAGAGTGTGGATCATTCCGATGTTCGTATCACACCGCCGCAAAGAAATCGGCGCCGGCGCGGAGCTTGAGCTCGCGCGCGGCTTCGGCGCCGAGGCGCGCCGCGTCGGTGACGGCGCCGTGACGCTGCGTCTCCAACACGACGCTGCCGTCGGGCTTGGCGATGAGCCCGCGAAACGCGAGCCGGCCGCCGGCGACGGCGGCATGGCCGGCGATCGGGGTGCGGCAAGAGCCCTCGAGCACCGCGAGGAACGCGCGCTCGGCGCCAAGCGCCGCCGCGGTCGCAGCGTGATTGATAGCGCGCAGGAGCGCAAACGCGCGCGCGTCATCGCCGCGCGCTTCGATGGCGATGACCCCCTGCCCGACCGCCGGCAAAAATTCGTCGATCGAAAGCACCGCGGTCGCGGCCTCGGCGAGACCGAGCCGCTTCAAGCCGGCGAGCGCGAGCACGATGGCGTCGACCTCGCCTTCGGCGAGCTTGCGCAGCCGCGTCTCGACGTTGCCGCGCAAGGGAACGACGGCGAGATCGGGACGCCGCCGCTTGATGAGCGCCTGGCGGCGCAGCGAGGCGGTGCCGACGCGCGCGCCGCGCGGCAGCTCGGCGAGCGTTTTTGCCGTGCGGGCGATGAAGACGTCGCGCGGGTCCTCGCGCGGCAGCACCGCGGCGATGGCGAGCCCCGCCGGCAGGAAGGTCGCCATGTCCTTTGCCGAATGCACGCCAAGATCGACGGCGCCGGCAAAAAGCGCCTCCTCGATCTCTTTCGTGAACAGGCCCTTGCCGCCCGCTTCCGTGAGCGGCCGGTCGCGGATCCTGTCGCCCGTGGTGCGGATCGCCTCGAGCGCGATCGTCTCCGCGGCGAGGGCGTGCACGGCGGCGAGCCGATCGCGCACGAGCTCGGCTTGCGCGAGCGCGAGCGGGCTGCCGCGCGTGCCGATGACGAGCGGAGGCTTTGCGGATTGCAGGCGATGACCTCGCGGTGCTAGGCCGGTCGCAGCCGGGGGAAAGCAAGGTAGCCCGGATGGGGAAGGAGCGAAATCGGGGTTAGTGCGCGTGCATCGCTGCAAACGTCGCCGCACACTCGGTGCGTTCCCCTCCCCCTTGTGGGGAGGGGTTAGGGGTGGGGGTCGGAGTCGGTGGACACGCCTGGTGCAACAACAACGACCCCCCTCCCCAACCCTCCCCCACAAGGGGGGAGGGAGCAGACCGAGTTTGCCGCGCGATCGAACGGACTGTTGAATGATCGTGCTCGGCATTGAAACGACCTGCGACGAGACCGGCGCGGCGGTGGTCGAGCGGCCCACGCAAGGGCCTGGCCGCATTCTCTCGAACGTCGTGCTCTCACAGATCGAGGCGCATGCCGCGTTCGGCGGCGTGGTGCCGGAGATCGCGGCGCGCGCCCACGTCGAGGCGCTCGACCTGATCATCGCCAAGGCGATGGGGGAAGCCGGAAAAAGCTTCGCCGAGCTCGACGGCGTCGCCGCCGCCGCCGGGCCCGGCCTGATCGGCGGCGTGATCGTGGGGCTGACCACCGCCAAGGCGATCGCGCTCGTCGCCGAGAAGCCGCTGCTTGCGGTCAACCATCTCGAGGCGCACGCGCTCACCGCGCGGCTCACCGACGCGACGCCGTTTCCCTATTGCCTCTTTCTCGCCTCCGGCGGGCACACCCAGATCGTCGCGGTGCTCGGGGTGGGCCAATACGTGCGGCTCGGCACCACCGTGGATGACGCCATCGGCGAAGCCTTCGACAAGGTGGCAAAACTGCTCGGCCTCCCCTACCCCGGCGGCCCGCAAGTGGAGCGCGAGGCGCTCGCCGGCAATCCCGCGCGCTTTCCCCTGCCGCGGCCGATGCTCGGCCGCCCGCATGCGGACTTTTCATTGTCCGGGCTCAAAACCGCGCTGCGCGTGGAGGCGGACAAGGTCGCGCCGCTGAGCGAGGGGGACGTGCGCGACCTTTGCGCCTCGTTCCAGCAGAGCGTGATCGAGGTCGTCGGGGACCGCCTGCGCGCCGGGTTGAAAATGTTTCGCGAGCGCTACGGCAAGCCGAACGCGCTGGTCGCGGCGGGCGGGGTCGCCGCCAACCAAGCGATCCGCAAGGTGCTGCACCAGGTCGCGTTCGAGACCGGCACGGTGCTCGTGGTCCCGCCCGCGGCGTTGTGCACGGATAACGGCGCCATGATCGCGTGGGCGGGCGCCGAACGCCTCGCGCTCGGCTTGACCGATACGCTCGATGCGGCCCCGCACGCGCGCTGGCCGCTGCAGGAGGTGGCGGGGCCGGTGCAGGAGGAGCTGAGAGCCGACACGTCGGAATCGGATACCAGCAATGTGACTGGATAGCGCCGTTAAGCTCGTCATTGCCGGGCTTGACCCGGCAATCTATCCATCTTCACAAAGCCCTTCTTCCAAAGAAGATGGATGCGCGGGTCAAGCCCGCGCATGACGCCCTGAGTAAGCCTCTTATAATGAGCGCTTGCGTGCTTTTGCGGGGACGACAGTATTCTAGACTGATCACGGAATGGCATTCGATCGCATCGCCGTCGTCGGAGCGGGCGCGTGGGGCACCGCGCTCGCCAACGTGATCGCGCGCGCCGGACGCACGGTGCTGCTCGCCGCGCGCGACCGTGCCGGCGCCGAAGTGCTGGTGGATCGTCGTGAGTCACCGCGCTTGCCCGGAGTGCGGCTGGACGAGCGGGTGGGCATCGCGGCCATGGCAGTAGAGGTTGGGCGATACGACGCCATCCTGCTCGCAGTCCCCTCGCAACAGCTGCGCTCGGCGGCGCGTACCCTGGCCCCGGAACTGAGGCCGGGCACGCCGGTCATCGCCTGCGCCAAGGGCATCGAGCGCGGCACGCACCGCTTCATGAGCGAGGTGATCGCCGAAACCGCGCCCGCGGCGCTGCCCGCGGTCCTGTCCGGCCCGAGCTTTGCCGCCGATGTCGCGCGCGGACTGCCTGCCGCGGTGACGCTCGCCACGAGCGACGAGGCGGTGGCGGCAGCGCTCTCGCGCGCGCTCGGCTCGACGACGCTGCGGCCCTATCATTCGACCGACATGCGCGGGGTCGAGATCGGCGGCGCCGCCAAGAACGTGCTGGCGATCGCTGCCGGCATCGTCGCCGGGCGCGGGCTCGGCGCGAGCGCCGCCGCCGCGCTGGTGACGCGCGGTTTTTCCGAACTGTTTCGCTTCGGCCGCGCCTTCGGCGCGCGGCCCGAGACGCTGACCGGCTTGTCCGGGCTGGGCGACGTGATCCTCACCTGCTCGAGCGCGCAGTCGCGCAACTACTCGTATGGTCTTGCACTCGGTCGCGGCGACGCGGCGCGCCCCGGCCACGCGCTCGCCGAAGGGATCTTCACCGCACCGGTCTTGGTCGAGATGGCAAAGGACAAAGGGATCGACATGCCGATCGCGGGTGCCGTGGCCGACATTCTCACCGGGCGCGCAAGCGTGGACGAGGCGACGGAAACTTTGTTGACTCGGCCGTTCCGCGCCGAGGGGTAACGCCGGGCGTCACCCGCGGGCTTGACCCGCGGGTCCATCTTCTTCGGAATTACGCAAAGCGCATTTTCGCGAAGAAGATGGATTGCCGGATCAAGCCCGGCAATGACGGCTCATATCAACGGCGCGATCTCGACAGGCAAAATTGTCACCCGCGGGCTTGACCCGCGGGTCCATCTTCTTTTTCGAAAAGGCGGCGTAGGGTGGGCAAAGCGAAGCGTGCCCACGCGGATCAAACAGGGAGCAACGAATGGCCTATTGGCTTTTGAAAACCGAGCCCGAGACATTTTCCTGGGATGATCAAGTGAAACGCGGCGCCAAGGGCGAGCCGTGGACCGGCGTGCGCAATTTCATCGCGCGCGGAAATCTCAAAGCAATGAAGAAGGGCGAGCACGCATTCTTCTACCATACCGGCGAGGAAAAGCAGGTCGTCGGCATCGTCGAAGTGATCCGCGAAAGCTACCGCGATCCGACCGACGAGAAGGGCGTCTTTGTCGCGGTCGACGTGAAGGCGGTGAAGCCGTTTCCCAAACCGGTGACGCTTGCGGCGGTCAAGGCCGACGCGCGGCTCAAAGGGATGGCGCTCGCCAAATATCCGCGCCTGTCCGTGCAGCCGGTGACGGCGCAGGAATGGAAGATCGTGTGTGCGCTCGGCGGCGTGAAGGATTAGAGTGGATTCAGTGAAGTGGCATCAGGGCGAGCTGCGAACTCGGTACTACCCTTCCCAACCAAACCCCGGCAGGCCGGGGTTTGGTTGGGAAGGGGAGCACACCGAGTGCGCGGCATGATTATGCATCCAACACAAATGAAGAAGCGCTAATCCACCGCGAGGCCCGCGTCCTTGATCAGCTTGCCGTAACGCGCGTGGTCGCTACGGATGCGCGCCAAAAAGTCGGGAACGGTGGTGACATAGGGCTCGCCGGATCCGGCGGCGGCCAGCTTTTCCGCGATGTCCCCCTGCGCGAGAACTGCGCCCATGTCTTCGCGGAGCCGCCGCACGATCTCGGGCGGCGTGCCGATGGGCGCGAACAGCCCCTGCCAGATCGTGACTTCATAGCCAGGATAGAACTCGGCAATCGGCGGCAAGTCCGGCAACAGATGCGAGCGCCGCTGCCCGGTCACCGCCAATCCCCTGAGCTTGCCCGACTGGATGAGCGGCGCCACCGAGCCGCCGCCGAACATCGCGGCGATATCGCCGGCCATGACGCCGATCGCCGCAGGGCCGCCGCCGCGGTAGGGCACATGGACGAGATCGACGCCGGCCTGCTGCTTGAGCAATTCCATGGCGAGGTGGTGCTCGCTGCCGTTGCCGATCGAGGCGTAGAACAACGGCGGGCGCGCCGCGCGCGCCAATGCGACGAAGTCCTGAAAATCCTTGACCGCAAGCGCCGGATTGACCGCCAGGATCAGCTCGTTCACGACCAGACTCGCCACGGGCAACAGCTCCTTGAGCGGATCGATCGCCATCTTGGCGTAGAGATGCGGATTGACCGCGAGGAGCGAACTGGGCGCCAGCAGCAGCGCGTAGCCGTCGGGCGCCGCGCGCGCGGCGAGCTCGCCGGCGAGGTTGCCGTTCGAGCCGGGGCGGTTCTCCACCACGACCGGCTGGCCGAGCCGTACGCTCAAGGGCTGACCCAGCGTGCGCGCGATGAGATCGGAGGCGCCACCCGGAGGGAACGACACCAACAGCCTGATCGGCCGCGTCGGATAGGGCTCGCCCGGCGCGGCGCTCGCGAGCATCGCGAGCGCGGCCGCGAGCGCGAAACGGATCAGAGCGGACACAACGACACTCATCACGCGGTGTTCCCGGGACCACGGCGCCGCCGCCCGTCATTTTGCCGCACGCAGGCGCACGGCGCCAACCAAAGTCGCACGTCCCCTAGACTTGTCGCTCATCCGGCGACCGTCGCATAATGGCATGGACGAGCCCTTCGGGCGACGGCCCGAACAACAGAGAATATTTGCGTACGGTTGCTTTTCCGGCGCGGTGCTTGGAGGAGGACATGTCCGAGAAAATCTACGACGTTCCGCCGGAGTGGAAGAAACGCGCCTATATCGACGCCGACAAGTACAAGGAGATGTACGCGCGCTCGCTCAAGGACCCCAACGGCTTTTGGGCCGAGGAAGCCAAGCGCCTGCACTGGTACAGGGCGCCGAGCAAGATCAAGAACAGCACCTTCGGGCCGGGCAATGTCTCGATCAAATGGTTCGAGGACGGCGTGCTCAACGCCGCCTACAACTGCATCGATCGGCACCTTCCCAAGCGCGCCAACCAGACCGCGATCATCTGGGAGGGCGACGATCCCAAGGAGTCCAAGCGCATCACCTATCGCGAGCTGCACGACGAAGTCTGCAGGCTCGCCAATATCCTGCGCAACCGCAATGTCGAGAAAGGCGACCGGGTCACGATCTATCTGCCGATGATTCCCGAGATCGCCTATGCCGTGCTCGCGTGCGCGCGCATCGGCGCCATCCATTCCGTGGTGTTCGGCGGCTTCTCGCCGGACTCGCTCGCCGGGCGCATCGCCGATTGCAAATCGAACGTCATCATCACGGCGGACGAAGGCGTGCGGGGCGGGCGCAAGGTGCCGCTCAAGGCCAATGCCGATGCCGCCATCGACAAGGTCGGGGGCGTCGATCACGTGATCGTGGTGCGCCGCACGGGTGCGCCGGTCGACATGCAGCCCGGGCGCGACGTCTGGTACCACGAGGCGGCGAAGGTCGTCACATCCGAGTGTCCATGCGAGCACATGAACGCGGAGGACCCGCTGTTCATTCTCTACACGTCAGGCTCGACCGGGCAGCCGAAGGGCGTGCTCCACACCACCGGCGGCTATCTCGTCTACGTCGCGATGACGCACCAATTGATCTTCGACTACCACGACGGCGACATCTACTGGTGCACCGCCGACGTCGGCTGGGTGACCGGGCACAGCTATATCCTCTATGGGCCGTTGGCGAACGGCGCCACCACCATGATCTTCGAAGGCGTGCCGAACTATCCCACCACGTCCCGCTTCTGGGAGGTGTGCGACAAGCACCAGGTCAACATCATCTACACGGCGCCGACCGCGATCCGGGCGCTGATGCAAGCGGGCGACGCGCCGGTGAAAAAAACCTCGCGCAAGTCGCTGCGGCTCCTCGGCACCGTGGGCGAGCCGATCAATCCCGAGGCGTGGGAGTGGTACTATCACGTGGTGGGCGAGGGCCGCTGCCCGATCGTCGATACCTGGTGGCAGACCGAAACCGGCGGGATACTGATCACCCCCCTCCCCGGCGCGACACCTCTCAAGCCGGGCTCGGCCACGCAGCCATTTTTTGGCATCGTTCCGCAGATCGTCGATGGAGAGGGAAAGGTGCTCGAGGGCGCCGCGACCGGCAACCTCTGCATCATCGATTCCTGGCCGGGAATGATGCGCACGGTCTATGGCGACCATCAGCGCTTCGTCGACACCTATTTCAAGGCGTATCCCGGCAAATACTTCACCGGCGACGGCTGCCGGCGCGATGCCGACGGCTATTACTGGATCACCGGCCGCGTCGACGATGTGATCAACGTCGCCGGCCACCGGCTCGGCACCGCCGAGGTCGAGAGCGCGCTGGTGGCGCATGCCAAGGTGTCGGAGGCGGCCGTCGTCGGCTATCCGCATGACATCAAAGGGCAGGGCATTTATGCCTATGTCACGCTTATGTCCGGCGAACAGCCGAGCGACGAGCTGCGCAAGGAATTGGTCGCCTGGGTGCGAAAAGAAATCGGCCCGATTGCCTCGCCCGATCTCATTCAGTTCGCGCCCGGCCTGCCAAAAACCCGCTCGGGCAAGATCATGCGCAGAATTCTGCGCAAGATCGCGGAAGACGAGCACGGCAATCTCGGCGACACCTCGACGCTCGCCGACCCGAGCGTCGTCGACGACCTCGTCGGCAACCGACAGAACCGCAAGGCGCACGCGTAACGCGACGCGGACCCTCGCCCCGCAACTGCGGGGAGAGGGTCCACGACCAAGCCCGCGGCTTACGCTGATTCAGTTCAGAGGACGGGAGGCCCCGCTGTGGCACGCGGGGCACAGTCGTCGGGATTCTTGAGCGTTCGCTGATCCTCACGTGCGGTTTGGGCTGAGGCTGCGCAAAGATTCGGTTATTATGGTTACTGATCCGTCGTCGCCCGCATGAGGGGAATCCAAACGGGTTGTCGGACGCCGACGATCAAAGGGGATAACGGGCAACAGACACGGTTACATCATGAATCTGTCACGGTCATTTGCGGCCGCTGCGGCCGCATGTGTGCTTGCTGCGACCATGCCGCAGCTGGCGCAGGCGCGCGAAATCGTCGGATTTTCCGGCGCGTATTCGAGCGGTACGGTCGTGGTGAAAACCAACGAGCGGGCGCTCTATTACGTGCTCGGCAACGGCAAGGCGGTGCGCTACCCGGTCGGCGTCGGCCGCATCGGCAAGCAATGGTCGGGCACGGCCTATATCAGCAGCAAGCAATTGCGCCCGGCATGGTCGCCGCCCGCCGAGGTCAAGCGCGACAAGCCTTCGCTGCCGAACGTGATTCCCGGCGGGAGCCCGGGCAATCCCATGGGGGCGGCCGCGCTGACGCTGAGCGGCGGCGGCGAATACGCCATCCATGGCACGAACAATCCGGGCTCGATCGGGGGCTTCGTCTCCTACGGCTGCATTCGCATGTACAATGCGGACGTGCTGGACCTCTATAACAGGGTCGGCTGGGGCACGACGGTGGTCGTCACCCGCTGAACGGGGCCAAGCACGCAGGTCGGGAGTCAGGCGATCGGCCGGCTCTTGGCCTGCGGCGCCTGATGCGTACGTAGAGCGCACCGGCTCCGCCGTGGCTGATATGGGCGCCCTCCACGCCGGAAACGTAGCCGCGGAATTCCGGCAACATCAACCACTGCGGGACTTGGCGCTTGAGCACGCCGCGCTCGCTTAAGTCGCCGTGCGGGCCGCGGCCCTTGCCGGTGATCACCAGAACGAATTTGGCGCCGCCGTCCTGCGCTCTGCGCAGGAACGCCAGCAATGCGGCATAAGCCTCGGTTTGCGTCTTGCCGTGAAGATCGATGCGGTTATCGAGCCGTTCGATGCCGCGCGCGAGGCGCTGCTTGAGCCGCCGGTCGAACGGCTCGAGACGCGGCGCGGGCAGGGCGATGGCGCTCGCGGCACGCGCCGGAGCTTGGGCCGAAGGCGCCGTCTTGCCGGGCGGTTCCGAAGTCATCCGCTCGGCCGGGACAGATTGTCCCCGCAACGGCGCGACTGAACGGGCGATCTCGCCCCAGAGCTTGCGCTCCTCGGGATTGAGCCGCCGGGAGCCCCGCTTGGCCTCGCTCATGTTCGGGGCCGCCATCGCACGGGGCCGACTTGACGGCGCAATCTCTTCGACCGGGTTTCGTCCTCGCCCTTGCCGGCTGCGTGCTTGGATTTGCCTTGCTCGCGCTTGACCTCGGCCTCGGGGATCTGCGGCTTCGGGACCGGGATGGGCATGTGTTTGCCGGCTTCGACCATGTCGAGCTCGCGCGGAAGCAGCATGACGAAGCGGCCCGGGTGGCGAATGCGGCCGGCAATCCGGGCAGCATCGTCCCCCGCCCCCCAATAGAGATCGGCCCGCGCAGGCCCCACAATGGCCGAGCCGGTATCCTGCGCGATCATCAGACGGCGGAAGGGTGTCGTCGGCTTGGCGCTCTCGATCGGCAAGCTCGCCTCGATGAAGAACGGCGTGCCATAGACGTGAATCTTGTCGACCGCGATCGAGCGCCCGGGCGCGAGCGGGACACCCTGCGCGCCGACGGGCTCGCCCTCGTTCGAGAGCCCGGTGATGCGAAAGAAGATGTAGGAGCGGTTCGTCGCGCGCACCTTCGGCGCCTCGTCGGGATTGGCAGCCATCCAGTCGCGGATGCGTTGCATCGACATTTCTTCGCGCGGGACGAGATTGCGCTCGATGAGCACGCGCCCGACGGCGCTATAGGGATAGCCGTTGTGGGAATCGTAGTTGATGCGCAGCGGCGTGCCGTCTTCGAGGATCACCCGAGCCGAGCCCTGGATCTGAATCGCCAGGGCCTCGAATGGGTCGCGGAGCCAGCAGATTTCGAGCTTTTGTCCATCGAGGGCGCCGGTCTCGATCGCCCCGCGATCGTGATAAGGCGCGATCTCGTCCTTTTCGTTGCGCCGGCCGATGAGGGCGCCCTTGTTGGGAAATTCGGCTCCTGGCTTGTACCCGGCGGCTACGAGATCGGGCGGACGCCGATAGAGCGGGACGTGGAATTCGGGATTGGGGAAGCGCGAGCCCTCGACGATCGGCTCGTAATAGCCGGTCAAAAAACCCTGCGTCTCGCCGAGCCGCGCGATCTCGACCGGTCGGAAATTATCCTCGAAGAAATGGCGCGCGGCCCCTTTATCGGTCGGCCGCACTCGCGCCGCCCGTCGGCAGACCTCCCAGAGGGCGTTGAACACCGGCCGCTCATCGTGAGGCTGCTTGATGCCGCGAAAGGTCTGGCAGCTCGCCTGGTAAGCCGCGAAAGCAGCGAGGTGATCGTCCGCCGCCCAGCCGGCGACGTCGGCCCACTTGAGGGGCTCGAGCTGACTGTCCGCGAGCTTGAACGGCGCGTCGGCCGGTTCGGCGCGAAGCTCCCCGGCCAGCCAGAAAGCCGCCACGGCGATGCTTCCGAGGAAGACGCACAGGCGCGCCGGCATTGCGTTCCGCCCCGATTACTGCGCGGCTTCCGTGGCGAGGAGCTTCCAATTGGGATCGCGCGAGGAGAGGTCGCGCGCGAAGGTCCACACGTCGGTGACGTCGGTTACTTTGTCGGGATTGCCCTCGATCACGTTGCCGGCCTTGTCGCGGGTGACCGAAATGAGTTGCGAGACGAAACGCACCGTGATCTGCGCGGTGCGGCCGCGCAGCTCGACGCCGGCAATGTCGGACTTGTCGATGGCGACGAAACGAGTCTCGACCGTCTCGCCCTTGTTCTCGCGCTCCCTGATGGCCGCCTCGAACCCCTCATAGACTTCGCGTGAGAGCAGATTTTTAAGGCTACGGCGATCCCCTTCGGCGAAAGCCAACACGATCATTTCGTAGGCTGCACGCGCGCCGGCGATGAAATGTTTGACGTCGAAAGTTTTGTCTTCGCGGGCGATCGAATCGAGCCCGGCCGCCAGCGCTGATCCGGTTTCGGCGATGCCTTTCCAGGGCTCGGCCGGATCGGAGGTCTCGACCGGCTTTTGGGCGGTCTCACCACCGCGGCCGGGCAGCGTGACCACATTATCGTTGGTCGCTCCGCGCATCGCGTCCCGGGCGGAATAGGGGTTGGGGGGTCGTTCGCGGCCCGTGCGCTGGCCCAACACGCTTCGCAGGCGCAGGAAGATGAACACCGCCAGCGCCAAGAAGATGATGGTGTAGATGTCGAACACGTCTCGCACGCTCTCGACCGCCGTGAGGGAACCGCAGGATCAGTGGCAAGGCAGACAGGAAATCTGCAAAAGCAGAGGCGGTTCCCGCATCACTTATGTAAGTGCGCGACCGCGCTGTTCCAGAGGCCTGCGCCGAACCCGGTGCATGCGTCGCACCGATGTGACCATAGACGATCCGAACCATGGCGCCAACAAGGCTGGTGACCCAAAGCCGACGAGGCAATACGCCGATGTCCTTGGTTAAATGGAGATTAATCGGATTGCTCATCTTTCAGTCACGCCGTGACCGGGCTTCACCCTCGCGCCGTCGATGGGCCGGGCACAGCGGGGCGCCTTTCACCGCCACCTCAAGCGTAAGCTCTCGAAGGTCTGCGTACGGCGATCTCGAGCACCGAAGTCGCGCTTTGGCGTCCGGCCCGGGCGTCGCAGTCGCACGGATACAGGACCGGGCCGCCGGATTTAGCTTGATATTTCCGGATATTAGAAAGCGCCCACGCGGGTAGCGCGGGGCCGACGCTTCGGCGATATGTGCGCGAAAATTCGCATGCAGCAGCACGCGACGGTGTCGTGCAATTCGCTTACGGGATCCGCCGTAGATGTGGAGCTCGGCGCGGCGCTCGTTGCCCGAACAGGGCGGCGCAAAGGGGAGCGCGAGGGTATCCTTGTCCGACCGGAGCGCCTGTGTTAGCCACGCCGCCGGCTGCAATATTGTGAGCAGTGAGAGGGGAACAGTCGATGGCGACCACCGGCAATGGCGGACCTGCGCCGAGCCCAGGCGCTCAGCAAGCCAACGCGCAGCTCACGGTGCTGGGCCAATATATCAAGGACTTCTCGTTCGAGAATCCCAACGCGCCTCGCTCGTTGACGCCGCCGCAAACACAGCCTGCGATCAATATTCAAATCAATGTCGGCGCCCAACAACTCGCTCAGACGGATTACGAAATCTCGCTCAAACTCGAAGGCAAGGCCGAGAGCGCGGGAACTGTCCTGTTCGCATTCGATCTGACATTCGCCGGCGTTTTCCGAATCCAGAATGTACCGGCTGAGACGCTGCAGCCGCTCGTCATGATCGAATGTCCGCGTCTGTTGTTTCCATTCGCGCGCGAGATCGTCGCAACATCGGTGCGCAATGGTGGCTTCCCCCCGCTGCTGCTCGATCCCGTCGATTTCGTCGCGCTGTATCAGCAGCGCACGGCGCAAATGCAGGCGGCGCAACCAACCACGCCGTCGAGCTAGCAAATCCTGGGCTTGCCCCGTCTGGAACGTCAGCGAGGGGCAACGCGATCTGCCCTGCTGCCATGAATAGAGATCAAGCTGGCTGCAAATTTCAGGCAGCCGCCGCCGGCATGTTGAGGTAGTCGCGCCAGATCACATTTTCTCCGAGCGTTGCGATGAAGGCGAGATGCGCTTCGCGCTCGTCGTCGCTCAATCGGACCGCGAGCACCACGGGGCGCACGGGAGCAGCAGCTCGACCGACGGACGCGACCGTTGCGGCTGCCCCCATCTCCACGAGGACAAGCTGCGCCTGCCGGGCCCCAATCAGCTCTAGATAGACTTCCGCCAGAAGTTCGGCGTCGAGCAGCGCGCCGTGTTTGGTGCGATGGGAATTATCAATTGCAAACCGCGCGCACAGGTCATCGAGGCGGTTTGGCGCTCCCGGATACTTGCGGCGCGCCAGCAGCAGCGTATCGAGCATCCGCTCGCGCGATACCAGCAGTTTGCCGGCACGCTCCAGTTCGGCATTGAGAAAGGCCAGGTCAAACAGCGCGTTGTGCGCGACAATCGGCGCATCGCCGATGAATGCAATCAGGTCCTCGACGATCTCGGCGAAGAACGGCTTATCCTTGAGAAACTCCGTCGACAGGCCGTGGATCGCGACTGCTTCCGGCGGCACCTCGCGTTCAGGATTAAGATACCGATGAAAGCTCTGCCCAGTCGGGATGCGATTGAGGAGCTCGATGCAGCCGATCTCCACCACTCGGTGGCCTTGAAAGGGGTCGAGTCCCGTAGTCTCGGTATCGAGCACGATTTCGCGCACGTCTACGTTTCCGCAATGATGCCCGCGGCTGCCGAATCACCGGCGCCGCTTCGGCATTGTAGCAATCGCCTTGAGGATCGCACGTACCTCGGCGCGCGCCGCCTCGAAGCCGCGCGACGTATCCACGACGAAATCGGCCCGTCGCCGTTTCTCCTCGTCCGGCATCTGGTTCGCGAGGATCGCATCGAGTTTGTCCACCGTCATGCCCGGGCGTTCGAGCGCGCGCGAGCGTTGCACCTCGGGTGGCGCGGATACCACCACCACCGCATCGACCCGTTCCTCGCCGCCGGTCTCGAATAAGAGGGGAATATCGAGTACCGCGACTTTCTCGCCGCGCGCTTCGGCTTCGGCCAGAAGACATTGCTCGGCCTGTTGCACCAGGGGATGAACAATGGCTTCGAGCCGTTTGAGTGCCACGCGATCGCCTTGGACCCGCGCGGCCAGCTCCTCGCGGTCGACCTTGCCATCCGCGGTTGTGCCGGGAAATGCCGCCTCGATCGCGGCCGCAGCCTCCCCCTCGTAGAGGCGATGCACGACCGCGTCGGCGTCGTGCACTGGCACGCCTTCCTCAGCAAACAACCGTGCCGTCGTCGACTTTCCCATGCCGAGCGAGCCGGTAAGGCCGAGAATGAACATGTCGCCCCCATTGCCTAAGGTGTCCGACAATTCACCCAGCCAGCCTGCCTGCCTGCCGGAAATATTGCAGCAGCGCCATGAGCGGCAGCCCGAGAATGACGAAATGGTCGCCTTCGATGCGCTCGAAAAGGTGGATCCCGAGCCTCTCGAGTTGATAGCCGCCAACGCTGGCCGTGAGACCGGCGCCTGCGGCCTCGACATAGGCTTCGAGGAACTGATCCGAAAAGGCGCGCATTGTGAGCCGCGCAACCTCACGGTGTTCCCACAGGATGGAACTCGCTTGTGCCAGTGCGATCGCGCTGTGGAGCTCGTGGGTTCGACCGCGCAGCGCTTCGAGTTGATTGCGCGCGCCGGCGCGATCGCTGGGCGTGGAGAATCGCTGCTTGCCAAGCGCTAGCGTCTGATCCGCGCCCAGCACAAGCCGGCCAGGACAGCGAGCGGCAACCGTCCGTGCCTTCTCACGCGCGAGCAGCGCCGCGCTCTCGCCCGCATCCCGGGGCGTGCTGCATTGCTCGATTGCCCGTTCGTCGATATCGGCAGCCTGAACCTCGATCGGGATTCCGGCATCCTGCAAGATGGCACGTCGGATCTCGCTCTTGGAGGCGAGGACCAGCGGTTCACGGGCGAGCCAAAGCGGCATCGCTCAAGCGACCGGCTGGCGGCGGCGTTCGGCGAGAAAGCTCATCACTGCGGCGGCGGTCTCTTCGATCGAGCGCCGGGTTACGTCAATACTCGGCCAGTTGTGCCTAGCACAGAGCTTGCGCGAGAACGCAACCTCCTCAGCAACCGCCTTGCGGTCGATATATTGGTCGGCGTCGTGATGCGCCCTCAGCCCGAGCAAGCGATTTTGGCGGATTTGCACGATCCGCTCCGGGCTCGCATAGAGCCCGACCACAAGCGGCCTTGAGAGCTGCTCTACATGTCTTGAGATCTCGACCCCCGGCACGACGGGCACGTTACCGGTCTTTACACCGCGGTTCGCCAGATAGATCGAGGTCGGCGTCTTGGACGTTCGCGATACCCCGACCAACACCACATCAGCTTCTTCCAAGTCCTCCAGATGCTGGCCGTCATCGTGCAGCATCGTGTAGTTGAGGGCATCGATACGCTTGAAATAATCGGCATTCAGGGTGTGTTGCGCCCCGACACGATGCGAGGTTTCGGTTCCGAGATAGGATTGCAGAAGCTGCAGAACCGGTCCCAGGATCGATAAGCAGGGCAGGCTCAGCTCACGGCAACGATTTTCAAGTCGTTGCAGCAGCACATCATCAAGTAGGGTGTAAAGGACGATACCGGGCGACTCTTCAATCTCAGCCAGTACACGATCGAGCTGTTTCTGCGTCCGGACTAAAGGGTAGATGTGTTCTACGGCCGAGACTTTCGTGTATTGCGCCGTCGCCGCGCGAGCGACGGTCGTTAACGTCTCGCCGGTCGCATCCGACACAAGGTGAAGATGGAAATAGCTACCGGTACGCTGCGCCATGGTAAAGAGGACTAACTGTGGATTACCGGGGAGAAGGCCACGAGTGGCACCCAAGTGCAAGTCCAGGCTCGGCACAAGCCCTCAGGCTTTCCCCACTATAGAAGTGAGGAGAGCGTTGACACTTATCGGCCGATTCAAGGGTAAATGTGAATCAGATCTGGATTATCAATCACGAGATACGATGGAAGCAGCGATAAAGCTTGCACTCTCGAACTAAGTTCATATGGATCGCAATTTACTCCACAGGGCCGGCATAACTTTCTCAGCGTGGATACCATGTGGACAGAAATGTATGAGTCAAATCAACGCTCCAACAATCACAACTAAAGATTCTTAAGATGTATTTTTAAGGACATCTCTGCGGTGGGATATCGCTTGTGACAAAGCCCGTTCTCGATGTTCTCAATCGCCAGCGCTGCAATCCACCACCGGTCTGGTTGATGCGGCAAGCCGGCCGCTATCTGCCGGAATATCGAATACTGCGTGAGAAAGCCGGTGACTTTTTTAAACTCTGCTTCACGCCCGAACTTGCGGCCGAGGCGACACTTCAACCGATCCGTCGATTTGGTTTCGATGCCGCAATTCTGTTTTCTGACATCCTGGTCGTCCCACATGCGCTTGGACAGTCGGTACACTTTACCCTGAACGAGGGACCGCAGCTCGATGCAATTGTAGATCGCCGAGACCTGACACGGCTGAAGAGGGAACTTGACCACGGCCTACTTGCACCGATTTACGAGACCATCGAGCGGGTGAAGGCAGATCTTCCACCGGCCGTTTCCTTGCTTGGGTTTTGCGGTGCGCCCTGGACGGTCGCAAGTTATATGATAGCGGGTGTTGGCACATCGGAGCAGGAGCCTGCCCGGCGCTTTGCCTATAAAGATCCGGAGGGATTTGATGATCTGATCGAAAGATTGATCGAGGCATCTGCCGGTTATCTGATTCGGCAGCTGGAGGCGGGCGTCGATGCGGTGCAGATCTTCGATACCTGGGCCGGTGTGCTGCCAGCAGAAGAATTCCATCGGTGGTGCATCGAGCCTATCCAGAGAATTATCGCCGCCGTCCGCCACCGTGTCGCGAACGCAAAAGTAATCGGATTTCCCCGCGGGGCCGGCACCAAACTCTTGCGCTATGTGGAGCACGTGCCGGTCGACGCGATCAGCCTTGACTGGACAGTTGATCCCGCATTCGTGCGCGAGCACATTGAGCTGCGCGTGCCGGTGCAGGGAAATCTCGACCCGCTCGTGCTGCTCGCAGGTGGCGCTGCACTGGACCGCTCGGTCGAGATGATACTGAAAGCATTCTCCGGGCGGCCGTTCATCTTCAATCTCGGACACGGCATTTTGCCGCAAACGCCAATTGCGCATGTGGAGCAGATGCTTGCCCGCGTGCGCGCGGCAGAACCCGCAGCATGAGCGGAGCAAGGCATGTATGTGTGGCTCAAGGCATTCCATGTGATCGCAATCATCGCGTGGATGGCGGGAATGCTCTATCTGCCGCGCCTATTCGTCTATCATTGCGAGGCCGAGCCCCACTCCAGGCAGTCTGAGACTTTCAAGATCATGGAGCGGCGGCTCCTCAACGTGATCACCACTCCCGCCATGGTGGTGAGCTGGGTGCTTGGCTTGTGGCTTGCATGGGCCGGTGGCTCCTACCTCGCCGGCTGGCTGCAGGCGAAGGTGGTCTTGGTTCTCGGACTCTCCGCCTTGCACGGATTCTTTGTGCGCTGCGTACGCGAGTTCGCCCGTGACCAGAATCGGCATTCTCAGGGATTCTATCGAATTATCAATGAAGTACCGGCGGTGCTCTTGGTCGGGATCGTGATCCTCGCGATCGTCAAGCCGTTCTGATGAGTCCACAACAAAGCGCCGGCGACGACGCGCGGCACTTGCGCATGGAACCGTCTTTACATATGTTGGCTGCATCTCCCCGAACGCAGGCAGATGCATCTAGTTACCGGCCCAAGTGCGGGAGCCGGCCCATGCATCGGGCTTAAAGGCCTCGGTTAAGACCTGCGATTCCCCCTCCGTATCGATCGGCAGCTTTTTTAGTTACCGATCCCCTCCATAGGACTACCCCGTATGCGGGAAATGAAACTCCAGGACCTCAAGGCCAAAACACCGGCCGAGCTAGTCTCGTTCGCCGAGGAGCTCGAGGTCGAAAATGCCAGCACCATGCGCAAGCAGGAGCTGATGTTCGGTATTCTCAAACAGCTCTCCATGCGCGAGACCGATATCGTCGGTGAAGGCGTGGTCGAGGTGCTCTCGGACGGCTTCGGCTTCCTACGCTCGCCGGAAGCCAATTATCTGCCCGGGCCCGACGACATCTATGTCTCGCCGTCGCAGATCCGCCGGTTCGGGCTGCGTACCGGTGACACCATCGATGGTCACATCCGCTCGCCCAAGGAAGGCGAGCGTTATTTTGCGCTGCTCAAGGTCAACACGATCAATTTTGAGGATCCGGAGAAGGCGCGCCACAAGGTCAATTTCGACAATCTCACGCCGCTCTACCCCGAGGAGCGGTTACGCATGGAGCACGAGGATCCGACCAAGAAGGATCTCTCCCCCCGAGTGATCGATATCGTTGCGCCGATCGGCAAAGGCCAGCGCGCATTGATCGTGTCGCCGCCGCGCACGGGCAAAACGGTGCTACTGCAGAACATCGCCCACGCGATCACCGCGAACCATCCGGAATGCTACCTGATCGTGCTGCTCATCGACGAGCGGCCGGAGGAGGTGACCGACATGCAGCGTTCGGTGAAGGGCGAGGTCGTATCCTCGACCTTCGACGAACCGGCATCGCGCCATGTTCAGGTCGCCGAAATGGTGATCGAAAAGGCCAAGCGCCTGGTCGAGCACAGCCGCGACGTGGTCATCCTCCTAGATTCGATTACTCGGCTCGGTCGTGCCTACAATACAGTGGTGCCGTCCTCCGGTAAGGTGCTCACCGGCGGCGTCGACGCGAACGCGCTGCAGCGGCCGAAGCGCTTCTTCGGCGCGGCGCGCAACATCGAAGAAGGCGGTTCGCTCACCATTATAGCTACCGCCCTGATCGACACCGGCAGCCGTATGGACGAAGTGATCTTCGAGGAGTTCAAGGGCACCGGCAATTCGGAAATAATTCTCGACCGCAAGGTGGCGGACAAACGCACCTTCCCGGCCATGGACATCACGCGGTCGGGCACCCGCAAGGAGGAACTGCTGGTGGCGCCCGATCAGCTCAAGAAGATGTATATCTTGCGTCGCATCCTCAATCCGATGGGCACCATGGATGGGATTGACTTCCTGCTCGACAAGCTGCGCAACACCAAGACCAATGGCGACTTCTTCGAGTCGATGAACGCGTGATCAGCGCCGCGCCGCGCGCACAGCTTCGGCAATCGCATCAGGCTCACGGACCGGCAGCGAGCAAGTCTCGCCGACGCAGATGAAGGCTGCGCTCTGTCCTGCCGCTTTAATCTTGTCGTGGGCGGGATGTTCGGGCGGCAGCCCGCGCGACGCGCGCAGCACGACGCGGTCGAGGAAGGGAAGCTTGCGCGCGGCGGCGAGCAGTTCATCGGCGCGCCCATCCTCTCCTGCCACGACGATCTCGGCTGCGCGCAGGCGCAGGTCCAGCGCGTTGATAAGGGCGAGATGCGCAAACACATTTTCGCCGGCGCTCGCAGCTATTCCTTCGAATAGCCGATCGACCTT
>DATNNX010000035.1:0-2447 GCA_035601615.1 Xanthobacteraceae bacterium | reverse complement strand
AACTCGAATATCTCTATATGGACCTCGGCAAGACCGAGCGGACATTCAGCGGCGTTGTGTTTGGGACGATCGCTACGGAAACCCGCCGTACGACCGACAACCTCGTGCGCGTCGGTCTGAATTACAGATGGGGCGCTGGCTACTAATCGCGCTGGCACCACTCCGGTCCAAAGGGCCGCTTGCAGCCGCAAGCGGCCCTTTTTCCGTTAGAGGAACGGGCGAGCTCCGCGTCTTTTGCCTGACAAAGAAGATGTGAATAGTAATTCAGCCGTTACCGATTGCTACGACGCGGCGGCGCCATAAATAATGTAGGTTCGCGACCAGATCGGTCCCCCCCGGGCGGCGCTTTGCGAGCCGCCAACGAGCCCCAAGCCACAGGACCTGAGCATGTCTCGTCAGGACGCCAATGCTGCTTTCGCCCGCACGTCTTTTCTCTACGGCGGCAATGCCGACTACATCGAGAACCTCTATGCCCGCTACGAAACTGATCCCGCCGCGGTCGACGGCGAATGGCGGGCGTTCTTCGCGAGCCTGAAAGACGCGCGCGCCGACGTGATCACGAGCGCCCACGGCCCGTCATGGCAGCGGCCTGACTGGCCGGCGCCGGCGCGCAGCGAGCTCGTTTCGGCGCTCGATGGCGATTGGGGCGAGCTCCAGCGCTCGCTCGGCGACAAGGTCAAGGCGCGAGCGCAAGCCGCAGGGGTCGATGTCTCCGCCGCCGAAGTCCAGCAGGCAACGCGCGATTCGATCCGCGCCTTGATGCTGATCCGCGCCTACCGTGCGCGCGGCCATTTCTATGCCGATCTCGATCCGCTCGGCCTCGAACCGCATCACGATGAGGAAGATCTCAACCCGCGCTCCTACGGCTTCACGGAAGCCGACTACGATCGCAAGATTTTTCTCGACCGGGTCTTAGGCCTCGAATTCGGCACGCTGCGCGAAATTCTCGCGATCCTTCGTCGCACCTACTGCCAGACGCTCGGCGTCGAGTTCATGCACATCTCCGATCCGGCGCAGAAAGGTTGGATCCAGGCGCGCATTGAGGGGCCGGACAAGGAGATTACATTCACGCGCGAAGGCAAGCGCGCGATCCTCAACAAGCTGATCGAGGTCGAAGGTTTCGAGAAATTCTGTGATCTGAAATTCACAGGCACCAAGCGCTTCGGTCTCGACGGAGCGGAGTCGATGATCCCCGCACTCGAACAGATCATCAAGCGTGGCGGGGCGCTCGGCGTCAAAGAGATCATCATCGGCATGGCGCACCGCGGCCGGCTCAACGTTCTGGCGCAGGTGATGGGCAAGCCGCACCGCGCGATTTTCCACGAGTTCAAAGGCGGCTCCTCCACGCCCAACGAGGTCGAGGGCTCCGGCGACGTCAAATACCATCTCGGCGCCTCATCCGACCGCGAGTTCGACGGCAACCGCGTGCATCTCTCGCTCACCGCAAATCCCTCGCATCTCGAAATCGTCAATCCGGTTGTGCTCGGAAAGGTACGCGCCAAACAGGATCAGCTCGGTGCGACCCGGGAAGATCGCACCATGGTGATGCCGCTGCTCATTTCCGGCGACGCCGCCTTCGCTGGACAGGGTGTGATTGCCGAGTGCTTCGGCCTATCGGGATTGCGCGGACACCGCACCGGCGGCTCCGTGCATTTCATCGTCAACAATCAGATCGGGTTTACGACCTATCCACGTTATTCGCGTTCCTCGCCATATCCGTCCGATGTCGCCAAGATGATCGAGGCGCCGATCTTCCACGTGAACGGCGATGATCCGGAAGCGGTGGTGTTTGCAGCCAAAGTCGCAACGGAGTTTCGGCAGAAATTCCAGTGCCCCGTCGTCATCGACATGTTCTGCTATCGCCGGTTCGGACACAACGAAGGCGACGAGCCGTCGTTCACGCAACCGTTGATGTACAAGGCCATCCGCAAGCACCCTCCCACGGCCGAGATCTACGCCAAGAAGCTCATCGCAGGGGATGTCATCACCGAGGGCGAGGTCGAGAAGATGCGCCTCGATTGGCGCGCCAAGCTCGATACCGAGCTCGAGGCCAGCCAAGGCTACAAGCCCAATAGCGCCGACTGGCTCGACGGGCGTTGGGCCGACATCAAGGCGGCGCGCGACGCGGATGATCCGCGGCGCGGCCATACCGGTGCCCCGCTCGCTACCCTCAGGCAGATCGGGCAGAAGATTACAGAAGTGCCGGAAGGTTTCCACGTGCACCGGACCATCCAGCGCTTCCTGGAAAATCGCCGCAAGGCCATCGAAACCGGCGAGAGCATCGACTGGGCGACAGCCGAGGCGCTCGCATTCTGCTCGTTGTTGCTCGAAGGCCATCCGGTGCGAATTTCCGGCCAGGACACCGAAAGGGGCACCTTCTCACAGCGCCATTCGGTGCTCATCGATCAGGAGAACGAAGACCGTTACATTCCGTTCAACAATCTGGG
>DATNNX010000034.1:0-37082 GCA_035601615.1 Xanthobacteraceae bacterium | reverse complement strand
AGACGTCAGGCTTCAGTGCAATCCGCTGAATTCCTGCCGGCTCGTCCGTGGTGGGATCGCGCAACAATGCGAGCAAGCACGGCTGTCGTGCCCCAGGGCCGAATGGGCAGCGCGGATGAAAGCGCAGCACCTCGTCGACATTAGCAGGCAACGCCGTGATGTCGATCTTACGGACCTCCGCGAGATATTTCTCAGCAAGCGTGCCAGCGATCGGCTTAGCCTTCTCCCAAATCAGCAACGCGTTGCTCGTTTTCTCCTCATCATCACGCTCAGGTGCTGGCCGCGACACTGGACCTTCCCAATTGTCGAGAAACAGGAGCGCCTCACCACGCTCCATACCTCTCACCAGCATCAGCCAATCGGTCCGATCGCCGTGAGCTCCGCAGACGTAGCAGTGGTAGTGGTCGTGATAGATGTGACAGCTCGGGCTGTGATCGTTGTGGAACGGGCAGCAGACCTTGCGGTCCTCCACCTCATCGATCAAGTCGGCGAGATCGGGAAGCCCGTCACCGTGTTCGGTGATGTCAGCAGCTGCCATCGAGACCGGCTCGAAGGTTGTTGAGCCTTCCCAAGGAAGGGGCTGCTGTGCCGAAACCACGATTTTTTCGGGCTCTCTCATCGCCTTCGTGACTGCCGGCTGTACCATTACCGGCTGCGCAGCGTCTGGTGCCGCGTTTTGCTGCTTCCCGTAGCGTTTACCGCTCCACGGCTTCGCTGCGATCGGCAGCCCTGCAGCCCATTCTGGCACCGCCGTCATGATCTCAAGGAATTTACCCCCGCCGCCGGAGCCTTCCGGCACCTCGCAGATGATCTCGTCGTGCACAGTGAGGACGATCGGGTAGCCGGCCTCTTCGAGACGCACCATCGCCGCCGCGAGCAGGTCGCGCGACACGGCCTGCACAGCGTTCTCGACGAGGGTGCCGTACCACGCGCTGCTGTCGGCCCACCGGCCTCCGGCGTTGTCCTTGAAGCGAATCTCGCGCGTGTCTTCAAACTTACCGGGCACGAGGCGCGCTTCCGGGTAGGCTAGGCGGCGGCCACTCGGCAGCGTCATGTAGAGTGTGCCGGCATCCATCGCGAAAGAGAACATGCGGTACTCGGTCCGCTGCCCGGTGCGAATAGCGCGGTGCGCCGCCCGCTCCAGCATATGCCAAAACTTGACGGTTTCCTTGTGCTTGCGCCGGCACGCGGTCTTAAATTTCTCGACATCGGCATCAGAGTAAGTGTCGCTATTGTCGAACTTGCGCCACGCGCCGAGGCTGCCCCCATAGAGAAAACTGAGATCGCAACATTTCCCGATCGAGCGGCCAGCTTCATCATTCTTCGTGACTGGACGCCTAAGAATCTCGCTGGCCGTGACGCAATATGGCTCGTGTCGCGAGTCACCACTGCGATCGAATTCGCGGTACGCGTCGAGCTTCCACGCCTCGCCGGCACACCATGCCAGGACGCGGCTCTCAATGGCAGAGAAATCGGCGCCGATTAACACATGGCCAGGCGCCGCGTTGATAATGCTGCGGCTAATGTCGCCAGTAACAGACAGCGGCGCGCCAATTGCACGAACGTCGTCGAGGGTGCCGCCGAGAACAGCATTGATGGCGGCGGCGAGGTCCTTGGTCTCGGGCTTTTTCAGGTTCTGAGGCTGGAAGCCCCGGCCGGCCCATCGGCCAGTCGATGCCGCATGGAATTGCAAAGTGTCGCGCAAGCGGTCGTCGGCATCGATCCGATTGAATAGCGCATCGAGCTTACGCACCGAGGCGCGCGCACCGGTCCGGCGCAGCTCCAGGATCTCGCGCACGTCGTCGCCCGGCTCATGCGCCAGCACCGCAGAGACCGATCGCTTGGTCAAGCCGGCCAGCTGGTGCCCTTGCCCCTGAATATATGCCACGATCTTCTCGACCTGGTTGATCGTGGTGACTGCGCCAGCGGTGAGGTCGGCGAGCTCCCGATTGATGCGGGCCTGCTCCTCGCTCACCACGCGGCGTGCGGCCTCGGCGAGCGCGCGGTCGACGTGGAAGCCGCGGTCGTTGACGACCTGGTCGAGTAGCCATAGCTCTTGCTCAGCCGGCGACAATAGCGGCAGACGGTGATGCAGCTCGCGCTCCACCTCAACGTCTTGGCGGCAATATGCATAGAGCTGCTCGCGCCGGGCATCGTCGTCGAACCAGTAAATGCCGTTCGGGTCTTCGCCCTTTCGCGGCTTACGCGGCTTCGCCATCTGCAGCATAACGCCACTGTCGGATTTTTGGTGCGTGAGCTGTAGCGCGGCGGCCGCGTTTTCGAGCTTAGCCGGTAGCGCTGCTGCAAGCGCGGCGGCCATGGTGCAGCGGTGCCGCTCGATCGGGACGAGCGGCCAACGGTAGCGCGGCCCCATGATGTGCTGCTCGATGCGACGCTCGAAGGCGTCATTATGCGCACATACAATCCACTCTAGATTGGTCGCGGCTTCCAGCCATGCCGGCGGAATCGGATCGCCTGGAAGCCACATTTGTACCGGCTCATCATCGACGGCGTACGCGAGGCACCACACGTCGGTCGAAGCGTCTGACGCATATCGCCAGGCGCCTGACTTCGTGATGTCGACCATACTTTTAGTTTCGAAATCGCGGTGAAGCACTGTCATGATTGCACCCAATGAATGAAAGGGGCGAGGCTTGGCGCCTCGCCTAATAAGTCAAAGGCGGCACGTTTTCGGCTGTCCAATCTGCGTCGAAAGCCGCCTTAATGGCGTCTTCTTCTTCATAACCGTGCGGCCAATCCGTGCAGCCTTCTTCGTCAATTATGAGGAGAGCATTCTCTAGCGTGTCCCCCTTCAAAAACTCGCCCCAAAGCGTTGCCAGAAGCTCGCGGATTTGATCGAGGTCGACAGGCGTGTAAAAAATGTCGCCTTGGCAGCCCATGCCTTGCCGCTCCAAAGGGCCGTTGTAGCGTTTCACAATCGAGGCCGTGACGAGGTCCATCAGCGCGCACTCTTCTTCCCACGAAATAAAATCGTCCATGGTAGTAATCCCTTCTGAAAAAAAAGAGCGGGCCCTTTCAGGCCCGCCCCAAAGTGAAAAATGAAAGTTACGACGAGATCAGTAGCGGACTTCGTCACCGATCTCTTCAGCAGCTGTTGGCTTCGTCAGCTTCTTCGTTGCTGGCCCTTCGACCGCACCACCGTTACCGCCGAGAGCGATGAACCGCTGCACCTTTAAGTGCGGTCTCTGCCTCCCGCCGAAACGCGTGTTCATATGGGTGTCCGACAGAGTGACGACTGGGTACATGCCAGATCCGCGAAGCTTTCGCATCCAGTTTGTCCGCTCGCGAAGGTCCCGCACGGCGATCGAGCCGCCGACAGTGCCGGTCGCAAAGGTGTATACGTCCATCGTTTCCTGATTTAGCAGGTACACCAGATGCTGCGCTTGCCAAGGTCCGCGTTCCTGTCCATCAGGCCCCTCGATCCACTCCCCACGCGGCGTGTCGGCGTTGAGCTGTTTGATGTCGGGGAATTTTTCGTCCGGCGCGAGTACGCGCGTTTCGATCGGGCTACCATCCGCCCACTTCTGGACGACGCGCGCGAGATCGATCACGACCAATTCGAGATCGCCCGGAAGCTCTTCGTCGTCGCTCACCCAAGCGCTGTCATTGGTGAACTTGACCAGCCTGCCTTTTATGACGGACGACTTTGATTCGCCCTCGTCCGTGTAATTGAAACCGTCGTTGACGACTGCAATATTATTACTCATTTTAACTTCCTCTCTGCTTACCGGACGAAAAGGCCGGCCCGGCCTCGGCCTACCAATAAAAAAGTCGCCGCCCCGAAGAGCGACGACCAACCAGCCCCCAACTAATTTTACCGTTCTAGTATGCCATCATTGGAAAATCAGTACGCCTCGTCGCCGTAGTGCGGGCCCCTTTGTACTAGGTCGGAAACGATCAGATCGAATGTTTGCTGCACCCGCCATTCCGCCTCTTGCGGTGTCGTGTCCCGGAAGACTTGCGCCGCGGCGCTGTACGCCAACGCGTGTAACATGTCGTCGTGCGTGTAACCGCCGGCGAGATAGCGATTGGCAAGCGCTTCGGCTGGCCCGTAACCTGCTTGAAAAATCTCGTCAGTCATGTCTTGCTCCATTAGGGCGTGTACTCATAAATCGAGCGGAGGTGTGAATGAAATGCCAGCAATGTGAGCGGCCGGCATTTTACGAGTTCGGTGATCAACGCATTCCGCTTTGCATCGAATGCTATAGCAAGCTTGCGGAGGCAGATAGCAAGCTGGAGGAGGCAAATTTCCGAAAATTTTTGATGAATGCCTCCATGATAAACCAGTCCCTGGATGATATGGATTTTGTGACAGGGTTGGCATCAGGCGGCGGACGAATACCGGTCGCAGCGATTGCGGGAGCGTTCAGGAGAGGGTCTGTGTCCAACAATTTCAACGTCACAAACTCCCAAATAGGAGTGATCAACACAGGCGATTTACGGAGCATTGACGCGGCCATCACGTTGACCGCTGGCACTGATGCCGAGGCGGCCGGCCGCCAATTGAAGGAGCTTACTCAAGCAATAATAGATGCACAGGACATCGCTGCTGAAACGAAGAAAGAGCTAGTGGAGCTCATTCAAGCTCTCTCAGTTGAGATCGTACGCAGTCGCAAGAAATCCGTCATCGCTTCACTGCTAGGAACCATTGAAGAGAGGGCAAAGGGCCTGAATGCTATTGTGCAGCTGGTAAGTTCGTTGAAGGGAGTTATTGGCCAGCTATTCGGTGGGGACCTCAACGTTTGACGCCCGTGGGAACCGCTGTTTATGAGTACACGCCCTAGTTAAAAAGCCGCCACCCAGTTAAGGGCGACGGCCCCAGACCCAGACCCCGGAAAGGTATTTGAGAAGAATTATTACCTCCTCCCCTTACTAATACAGCCGAGGAGGCTGTTTTCTTCACGCAGAGGTATTAGAACCTGCATACCTATTGCGACAAACTGCATACCTAGTCCATATAGCTCGGCTCGGCTCCATCCATCTCGTGTCGCCACTGCTGCAGTTCCGGCGAGAGCTCCCGGCCGCGCTCGATTGCGTCCATGACGCCGCCGGCGTCATCCGGGTGCGCGCCCAGGTTGGATCTCTGCCGGGGCGTATATTCGTCAACCCAGGCCGATGCGATGCGGTCGCGCCAGCTGGGTTTCGGGTGCAGTTGGACCCGTGTGCTCGGCAGCGACAGGACCGGCAGCGGCGGATAGGGGATGTCCAGAACTGGCGTCGGTGGGAACGGCGCCGGCGCGCCGCATTTCACGCAGTCGGTGCAATCTTTGAGCGGCGCGATAACGCATTGGCATTCACTGCAATGATACCTCGGGCCGAACATCCTGATGATCTGCCGCGGTAGGCTCGTGCCCACGTAGTCAGGATGTCGCGGAAATTGACGAGGTTCGTCCTGTTTGTACGGGCGATATTCATATTTTACGAGCCATTCCGCGCACGGTTGCTCGTCATCACAGCCACACTCAAAGTAGCAGGCTGATCCTTTGCGGTGCGCCAGATTGCGCCAGTGGGCAAAACTCAGTACCTCTTTGTAATAAGCGTTGAGCTCAAGCGATGTCGGGATATGACGTCCAGGATCCGGGTTACGTCTAATACCGCGGTAAAAAATCGGCGGCGGTGGCTCCCAAAACTTGCGGTTAGAACCAGCCGGAAGCCGCTCGTCATCTTCGAATACGCCTGCCTGCGCGAACCCAGGAAGCCTACCGCCCTCTGCTTGTTCAGACGGAGCGCCACCAAATCCGGCAGTAGGATCGAATTTACGCCGGCAACCGTCACCCGTGGCATTCGGGTCAATCCATGGATCGCTAATCAGGCCGATCGGCAGGCAAGTAGGCGTATCGAAGTGAGGGCGCTTCCCCTTCCGCAATTGCTTGTATGCCGCGGATAATCGAGAACCGACCGTGCCGATCGGGCAACCGAAGTAAAGCGCAAGCTCTTTGTAGGAATCGCCGCGGGCGCGACGGATGAGCAGCGTTTGCGTATCTAGCGGCAGATCGGCGAGCGTCAGCCAGTGTTCAACTGTTTCTTCGTACCAGTCCTGGGTCGCCGGCACCGCCAGCTTGTTGTCGACGATGTAGCCCGTTGCATCTTCCGCTTCGTGCGCCCGCTTCTCGCAATCGTTCAGGAACAAGTTGTGGCAAGTCGTGCGCATCAAAGCGTTGGGCACCGCCCAGCCATCGATGCGCCAGTTCAGAAGTTTTTCTTTGGTTCGTTGGCTGAGGTCTTCCGCGTCGTGGCGATGCGGGTGCTTGCTTAACTTCAGCGCATGAAAGAATGGTGTCTGAGAGGCGGCGATGTTGTGCGCCATCAATGCGTGATAGACGTGCTCGATTACATCGTGCAGTGCGGGCGTGAAATATGCGACGCCCAGCTTCTTTGCCTTCCTCTCGACCGCCGCGAAGACCGTTTCACGCGGCGGCTTCCACGTCGATTTCGGCTCCGCCGGCTCGGGATAGGGTACCAGCGGGGGCGCCTCAACTACTCCGAGCCCCTGCAAGATCCCTCTCGCCAGGAGCGACACGGCCAGTTGTGGGTCGAACACGATCGGCTCGGTTAGCGGCGGGTAGGGACTCGGAAGCGGGTTCCCGCGACCGACAGCTTTCTTCGCGGCGCGCCGTTTCGTCTCGTCGCCGGGTTTCCCAATAGGTCGCCAAAATGCGCAGGGCCCCGATGCGATCGGCGGCGTTCCGGTTCCGCCGACAAGCTTGATCGCGAGCTCTATCGGCCAAACGAGGTGATACTCGAACGGCGCGCCCGGCTCCGGTGGCCTCATACGCGGCGGAGTGTCCAGCACTCCCGGTCCAGGCTGCGCCGGCTGTGCTGGATCCCAAAGGCGCAGGCGCTTGCCAAGGGCTACTGTGGACGGCACCAAGCCTTGCGGAGCAATGTACCAGGGAGGCCACGCCGGCGGCCACAGCTGAACTAGACGGCTAATCCACTCATCGTCGCGTTGGTATTCGACGACACCAACCCGAGCACATTTGGGGACAGCTGCACTCACAACCCCTGCGCTCGGAATGCTTCTGCGGCCTCAGCCTCGCGCTCGCGCCGCCAATCGGCCTCGGCTTCGGGCGAGATCAGCACTCGCTTTCCGAGCCGCATCTCGCGCGGGCCTTTCCCGAGCTTGCGCTGATTGAAGTAGTGAGCCCTGCTCTGCGGGTTGCGCTGGCAAAATTCTTTAATCGTGAGCGCGCGGCGGTCGTCCATAATAGGCTCCGCAAGATGTTTGCGGACTCCTATCTAGGAGCACGAATGTGCGCGGTCACCGTCCAGTTATTTAGGCATTAAATGGATGGCAGTCGGTGAGGATCGCCCCGAGGGCGGTTGAGGTACTGGCGCAGGCTCGCGACGTCGACGTGTGCTCGCTCGGCGGCGATCGCGATTGCTCGCGCTCGTACTTCCGCAGGGCGAACTTGTGGATATAGTCGGCGCAAAAATTGTCGAATCACCCCCGCCTCGCGAGCAGCATCATGATTAGGGTGTTTCCTGATGCGCTTCTTGCGCTTTCCGAGAAGAGCGTGCGCGCTTGGGTCTAACCAGCCACTGTAATACGAACTCCACACTAATGCTTGGAGCGGTTTCCGATCACCGCGATGGAAAGCCGCGACCGCAGCCCGTTCGGCTTTCTTGAACTTGGTAACCTCACGCGCAAATTGCACCATGGCCTCGTACTCTGCCCCAGTGGTGATTTCGCTGGGTTCAATAAAAGGTTGCCGTATGTCCTCGATCCTTTCGACAAAGTCGATGTAACGCTGCGCTAGAGCATCATGGTCGGCAAGCAGTCGATCGGCGAGCTTCGCAACCCCTGGCTTGTCATCCCAGGCAGGCAGAGATTCCATAGCGGCGACCTGCTTAAGCACGGTGCGTCATCCCGAAGCTCGGCGCGAACTTGCGGGCCTCCCGCGCGATGTAGTCTTCTGCCAGATGCCCGTAATGTTTTTCGACCATGCGCGTGCTCGTATGGCCTAGTTGGCGAGCAAGCACAGTCAGCGGCATCCCGGCCATCGCCGCGTGACTGGCATAGGTATGCCTAATCTCGTGAAAGCAGATCGGCTCGATGCCCGCCTTTTCGATTGCCGCTTTCATCGGCTTCTGTTGATGCGCCTTTTTCCACGGCTCGCCATTCTCGTGCCTGAACATGAACTCGTCGCGGTCGCGGCCTTTGCAATGCGCGCGGAAGAACTCGATCGCGTCGTCGCTGAGGATCACGTCGCGAGCCTTGCCGCTCTTCGATACCAAGACTTGAATTGCGCCTCGGTTGTCCGCGAAATCTCGTACCTTGAGGCGGGTGATTTCGCCGTAGCGGAGGCCGGTTTCGAGAGCACATCGAACGACCGGCCGGAACTCCTCGGAAGCGGCAGTGATCAAGCGCTGCGCTTCCTCTTTTGTTTCTAGGTAGCGCACGCGCGCAACGTCTACACCCTCGAATTTCTTGATTCGAGACCAGCCGATATTACTAGCGATCTTGCCTTCCTCGTGCGCGAAGTTCAGCGCCGCGCGAAGGATGGCCCACACCTTGTTCGCTGACGATCGGCGCTGACGCTTCTGGTCTTCGGTCGCGGGGGCGGCTCTGTAGTTCGGCCCTTTGCCGTTTTTGCCGCGAGCGCGAGCGCGTTCCTTGGCGAGGTTGCGCAACCAACTCTTAATCGCGGCGTTAGTGTCGTCGTTGAACGCGGCGGTTTTGAGCTTGCCGATATCGTGCCCGATGATGAAGCAGTCGGCACGGTAGCGCATATCCCGCACCGATTTCTTGCCCAAGTCCTCCAAGTGGCGGAGATAATCGTCCACGGCCTTCGCCACGGTGTAGTCGGAGGTGCCGTTGGTGGCGAAGTTGTCCGCGCGCTCTTCGGCGACTTTCAGGGCTTGGGTAAACGACAGGGCACCACCGGCGGAACCAAGGTCGTCGGCCACGCCTATCCGTTCGACTTCATATCCGCGCTTGCCGTCCTTGACTCGATAGCGGCGTGTGCACCACGTTCCAGCCTTGCTCTCGATCCGGCGATAGCCCAGGTGCACTTTGCCAATGACCGACCAATGCGGCTTGCCGTTCTGCGGTTCGAGCTTCAGGCGGTCGGTGCGGTTCTGCAGCGGGTTCTTGTGCGCCAAGGCGGAAACTCCCTGCCCATGTCCAACCGGAGGCTAAAACAATGCTAGACTTCGCTAGATTGTCATGGTCCGGAATGCCAAGTTGTCAAGCATTCCCGGGGAGTTGTTAGATAGCCATGGACTGCCGTAGGCGTCAATACCTTATTGCCGATGCGGCAACCCGTTGGCTAGGAGATGGTTATAGTCGGGGTAGCCGTGATGAGTACGACCCTTCTCGCTGATATCGGCGGCAGCAAGAGCCGGTTTGCGCTCGGGAATCCCTCCGGAGCGCTCGAGCGCGTGGTGCTAATCCATAATGATACGGTCGCCGGTCTCGATGCGGCTGTCGCGCACTACCTTGAGGAGACCGGGGCGCGCCCGCGCGCCGCCACGCTGGCCGTAGCGGGGCCGGTCGACGGCGAGGAGGTCGTGCTTACCAATCGCACGAGCTGGCGACTGCGGCGCGGCGAATTTGCCAAGCGCTTCGGATTTCTGCAGTTGCGCGTGCTGAACGATTTTGAAGCGATAGCATGGGCGTTGCCGCATCTCGGTGCGGCACACACGCGGCCGCTGGGCAATCCCGTGGCGGTGCGCGAAGGCGTCAAAATCGTGCTCGGTCCCGGTACCGGTCTGGGTGTGGCGGCGCTCTTGCCCGCGGGCGGTCGCTGGCATGTGGTCGCGAGCGAAGGCGGACATGCTTCGTTTGGTCCGCAGGCCGCGGACGAAGTGGAACTGTTTGCGCGTCTTCGCGACGAATGCGGCTCGGTCAGCGCCGAGACGGTACTGTCCGGGCCCGGTCTCGTGCGACTGGCACACGCGCTCGACCCGCGCGCGGGTTCGCACGAGCCAGAGACTATTGTCGCCAGCGCATTGGCGCGCGAACCCGCAGCGCATGCGGCGGCGCGGCTTTTCGTGCGCCTGCTTGGACGCTTTGCCGGCGGGCTGGCGCTCACCTTCAAGGCGTTGGGTGGCGTCTATATCACCGGCGGCGTCGCCTGCGGCCTCGGGCCGTTGCTGGACGAGCCGCAGTTCCGGGCTGCGTTCGAGGCGCACCCGCCATACACGGGCTTGCTGAAGACGATTCCGACCCTGCTCATCACCTGCGAGGAGCCCGGGCTCATCGGTTGCGCGGCAGTTGCGAACGAGCCTGCTAACCGCTTAGGCAGCAAGCGCCAATCTCGGTCGCTGCGCGCCCGGGGTTGACCCTCACGCCAACCCGAGCTCGGTGAATGCGTCCTTGTGATGTTCGGCGCTGTCGGGCGAAAAGCAGCAGAAAACGACCCGTGTGATGCCACGCGGCCCGTGCGCGATCTCCGCCGCCACCGTTCCCACGGCGATGCATGCTGCGCGTTCCGGTGGAAATCGATAGACGCCGGTCGCGATCGCCGGAAACGCGATCGAGCTCAACCTCTGTTCGGCAGCGAGCGCAAGGGCCGTGCGATAACAGGACGCAAGCAATTCCTCCTCGCCCTTCTTGCCGCCGCCCCAAACCGGCCCGACTGCGTGGATGACGTGCTTGGCTTTGAGCCGATAACCGCGGGTCATCTTGGCCGATCCGGTGTCGCAGCCGCCGAGCGCCTGGCACTCGGCGAGAAGTTCGGGCCCGGCGGCGCGATGGATAGCGCCGTCCACGCCGCCGCCGCCGAGCAACGTTCGGTTGGCAGCGTTGACGATGGCATCGACGTTCAACGTGGTGATGTCGGCAACACAGATCTCGAGCCGGGTCGATCCGATCTGGACCGTGAGAAGAGGAGTGCTCATGAGTCGATGCTAGCGCAATCGCCTGCGCTGCGCAGTGTCGGAGTATTTGCAGGTATTAACCCTGCTCAACCAACTGGGGCTCTGCCCGAGCGGCAAGATCGATCGTGCTGCGGCGGCCGATGTCCTCAAAATGGGCGTCAAGGAAACGTCGCGTCGCACGCTGGCCGAGCTTGCGCAGCATCTCGAAATACTCGTAGTCGGTCTTGAGCGTGCCGCGCGCGCTGAGAGGTTCGCCCAGATCCTCCATTCCGATGCGATGGAGCCTGAGGCGGCGGAATTCGCCTGGCCGTGTCCCGCGCGGTAACCGTCCTTGATCGATGAGGCGGTTAGCGAAGGCGACGCCGCGCAGCTCGGAAAGAAGCGAGGCGTTGAAGCTGATTTCGTCGATTCGGCTCATAATCTCGCGCGTGCGTGTGGGCACTTTGCGGCGCTCCTGGGGATTGATCTGAACGATCAGGGCATCCTCGGTCGCAGTGGTGCGCAGAAACGGAATCACGGCCGGATTGCCGCTATAGCCACCGTCCCAATAAGGCACGCCGTCGATCTCGACGGCGCGGAAGAGCAGCGGAAGAGCGGCCGAGGCCATGACAACCTCGGCGCTCACCTCCGCGCGCGTGAACACACGCAAGTCTCCAGTCTGGACGTTCGTCGCCGAAATGAAGAGTTCCAGGCGCTGGTCGCGGCGAACGGCTTCGAAGTCGACGAAACGCTCGATTAGCTCTTTGAGCGGGTTGATGTTGAGGGGGTTGACATCATAGGGGGACAGCATCCGCGCCATCGCGCCCATCCATAGTCCCTCGCGGGGAACGAAAGGGAACAGCCGCTCGACGACGCTGCGCTGCAGGTCGGGCAGGTGCCCGTCCACGCTCACCGCGCGCCAAAAATCGGCGAGCCGTTGTCGCGCTTCGTCTGGCCCTCCGCGAATGAGGCCGTCGGCCAGCATGATGGCGTTCACGGCTCCCGCCGACGCCCCGGAAATGCCTTCAATCTCGACGCGGCCATCCTCGAGCAGTTGGTCGAGCACCCCCCAGGTGAAAGCGCCATGGGCGCCGCCGCCCTGCAGCGCAAGATTGATGGGTTTTACCGGCCCCTCTCTCGCCCGGCCGGGCGCAAGCAGCCGGCGCCGTGGCGTGCGCGGCGTGACCGCCATCGACAGGAGATTTGCGAGCAGAATGGGAATCATTCGGATCTCGGTTGGGGGCGCCCAGCAGTGGAACTCATGCATATGGGGGTGGAATTGCTGCATTGCAATATCGATTATGGCGCTGCAGCAAGAGCGAAATACCGGCAAAATGGGTAAGGTGGCGGAATGCCGAGAGCCAAAGCCATGCGCAACCGATCAAGCCGGCGGCAGCCTGTGTTCCCCCCGCCCGGCCACGACCACGATCGCTGCTCAAGCGACGCGATGGCCGCGGCCGAGGTTTTATGCGCGCAACGGGGGCAGCGTCTCACGCCGATCCGCCGCAAGGTGCTGGCCGCGCTACTGGGCACTCACAAGCCGCTCGGGGCTTACGAGATTGTCGAGCGGCTCGCGCTCAAAGGACCGCGGCCGGCGCCGATCACCGCCTACCGAGCGCTCGAGTTCCTACGTGAGAACGGCCTCGTGCATCGGATCGAAAGCCGCAATGCTTTCGTGGCTTGCGTGCATAATCACTCCGCCGCTGCGCTCGTGGTATTTTTGATCTGCGAGCGGTGCGGCGCAGTGGGGGAGGCCTCATCGGAGGACGTCACCGCGACGCTGACGTCGGCCGCGCGCGCTGCCGGCTTTGTGCCGAAATCGCCGGTGATCGAGGTCACCGGCATCTGCGCGCATTGCCGCGAGGCGTGACGAGGAACCGGTCGCGTTGACGCCGGCGGTGCAGTCTGGCACTTCCTGCGGCAAAGGAGGCCATGCATGACCGAAGCTGGGCCACAACCACGCCGCCGGGCGGTGTCCGTCGATGTTGGCGGCGTTAACGTCGGCGGCGACGCTCCCATCGTCGTGCAGTCGATGACCAATACCGATACCGCCGATGTCGAGGAGACGGCACGGCAGGTGGCCGCGCTGGCGGGCGCGGGCTCCGAGATCGTGCGGATCACGGTCGACCGCAACGAGGCGGCAGCCGCGGTCCCGCGCATCAAGGAGCGGCTGCTGAAGATGGGCGTGGGGGTACCGATCGTCGGCGATTTTCATTACATCGGCCATAAACTCTTGGCCGATCATCCGGCCTGCGCGGAGGCGCTCGACAAGTATCGGATCAATCCCGGCAACGTCGGGTTCAAGGAAAAGAAGGACCGGCAGTTCGGCGCGATTGTCGAGACCGCGATCAAGCACGGCAAGCCGGTGCGCATCGGCGCGAATTGGGGCTCGCTCGATCAGGAGCTTCTGATGCGGCTGATGGACGAAAACGCCCGCTCGCCAAACCCGCGCGACGCGCGCGAGGTGACGCGCGAGGCGATGGTGCAATCGGCGCTCCTCTCCGCCGCACGCGCCGAAGAGATCGGGCTCTCGCGCGACCGTATCATCTTGTCCGCCAAAGTATCCGCAGTGCAGGACCTGATCGCAGTTTATGGTGAGCTCGCGCGGCGTTCGGACTATGCGCTCCATCTTGGGCTGACCGAAGCCGGCATGGGGTCGAAGGGGATCGTGGCCTCGGCAGCGGCGCTGAGCATTCTGTTGCAACAGGGTATTGGTGACACCATCCGCATTTCACTTACGCCGGAGCCCGGCGGCGACCGCACGCTCGAGGTCAAGGTGGCGCAGGAGCTGCTGCAAACCATGGGCTTTCGGGTTTTCGTGCCCCTCGTCGCCGCGTGTCCGGGATGCGGGCGGACGACCTCGACCACGTTTCAGGAACTCGCCCGGGACATTCAGGGCTTCATCCACGCATCGATGCCCCAGTGGAAGCGGCGCTATCCCGGGGTAGAGGGGCTCAACGTCGCCGTCATGGGCTGCATCGTCAATGGGCCGGGCGAAAGCAAGCACGCCGACATCGGCATTTCGCTCCCCGGCACGGGCGAGCAACCGGCTGCGCCGGTTTTCATCGACGGCAAAAAGGTGGCGACGCTGCGCGGGGCTACGGTGGCCGCCGACTTCAAGCAGATGGTGATCGACTATATCGAGACCCGCTTCGGGCACGGCGGCGCCGGACGTGCCGCGGCGGAATAGGCGCGCCGCGTCGGTCGGCTAGATTCAATCGGACACAGAGTGACCTCGGGCGCGCAAGCGCTACGGCCGTACGTGCGGTGCGCGCGAAAGTTCGGCGAGCAGTCCAATGACTGCGATCAAAACACAAAGAAGCACAACTTTTTCCACGTGCGCCCTCCACGAACCCCACCCTAGCGGCGCGTACATAGAACCCGATCGCGGCGGCACAGGCTCCCCGGCGTGGCAAAGTGATGGCAGACCGCTTAATCTGCCGTTAAATTTGTTGGCGAATTTGCGACACGCCGACGCGCGAGCGACGCCATTTCCCGCAGGGCGGCGGAAATCGCGGCCTAGCGCGGCACGGTGGGTCACGCCGCCGCTTTCGGCGGCACGTTCGCCAGCTCCGCTGCATAGACGTCTTCCATGCGCGATTGCATGCCATGTCGGGCGACCGCCTCGGCAAACATACGGCGTACCAGCGGCCGCTCGTCCGCATAGTCGATCTGTGTTCCGCCTAGTCGAGTGGAGATCCAGGACATCGGCACGCCCTGCGCGTTGCGCGGCGTCCAGTGTTTGAACGCGAGATAGCGCGCTGGCGCCGGGCCGGAATTGAAGTGCTGGTGAAACCACGCATTGGGTGGCACAATGAGCGTGCCCACCTGCCAGTCGAACCGCCGCGGCTCCTCATCCTGCGGCCACATCAGTGAATAACCCTCGCCCGAGAGCACGATCACGTGCGCGCCGGGCCCATGGGCGTGTGCCTTCTTATAGGTGCCGATGGGGAATTGCGAGATGTGGCTGGAGATCGATCCGCGCGCCATGTTGAAGCGGATGTGCCCGCCGTCGGCGCCGCGCTCCTTGGCCGCAATCAGCGGCAGGTTGACAGCATCAGCCACGAAATTGGTCTGCAGCAGGAACCCGACCTGTTCCCCTTTGCCGCTGTAGTAATCGGGCTCGCCGGAGAAGCGATTTTTGAAATCGTGCGGGTGATTGAACACGAAATCGATGTCCTCATAGAGATTGATTACCGATGGCGCGTTGGTGACCGCAACGTAACGCACGCTCTCCTGACCCGATCCGTTGAAATGTTGGTACCAGCAATTGAGCGGGATCGCGAAAATCGCGCCCGCCTTCCACTCGAAGGTGACGCGGGTGCCGGCATTGTTCCACACGGTCGTGGAGCCGCGGCCCGACAGCACCAGGATCATCTCCTCGAATAGGTGATGTTGCGGTTCGAGCTTCTTGCCGGGCGCGATCTCACACACGTAACAGTCATTCGAGGTGCGCGAGGCCTCGTGATTTATGAATACGCCCTTGCCGGCCTTTCGCGCCCAGGGCTTCAACTCGATGGTGCGCAGGTTCCGCACGTAGTGCGCGCTGATGACGTCGAGTCCCTCGCTGCGAACGAAGCGCAGATAAGGCGAGTCCTTCTCGGTCTTGAATTTGTCCGCCAGGTCCCGTGGGACGATCGCGTCCTTAGCCATGGGAACTCTCCACGCTCGCCATCTTGGTTTATCAGCGGCGGACGTCTTGCGGCAATGCCATAGCAGCGCATATGACTGGGTTGAGCGGGATGATGCGCCATAATGAATGCGCCGCGCGGGGCTTCACGCGAAAGGCTTGTCTGATCGACGCACATGCTCTCCGCTAGCAAATTGCAGCTGCGGCCCGCCAAAAGAGCCGCGTGGTTTTCCGGGCTGGCGCGGGGAGCCGTTCTGGTCATCGCATTGGTGTTACTGCTCCCTTATCTCTTGGTGCCGGTTTATCGCGTGATCAATCCGATCTCGACGCTGATGCTATGGCGCTCGGCAACGGGCGCGCGCGTGGAGCGAAGCTTCGTGCCGATCGAGCGCATGGCGCCGTCATTGCCTGCCACCGTGATCGCGTCCGAGGATGGCCGCTTCTGCACCCATCGCGGGATAGATTGGCGGGAGATCCGCGAGCGGCTGGAGGATGTCGACGAGATCAGCGCGGCGCGGGCGGTATCCACCATCACCCAGCAGACCGCCAAAAATCTGTTCCTCTGGCCGGGGCGCAGCCTCTTGCGCAAGGCACTAGAGCTACCGCTTGCGCTATGGATCGACCTTGTGCTGCCCAAATGGCGTGTGCTTGAAATCTATCTCAACATCGCCGAGTGGGGTCCGAACGGGCAATTCGGTGCAGAGGTGGGTAGCCGGTACGCGTTCAGCAAGTCAGTGCGGTCGCTCACGCCGCACGAGGCGGCGCTGTTGGCTGCGGTGCTGCCGAACCCGCGCCGGCGCAGCGCCAAGCAGCCGGGGCCGGCGGTGCGCCGGCTCGCCGCCATCTACCAGGCTCGCGGCGCGGCCCAGGCCTCGCTCGCGTTCTGTGCGAAACCCGCCAAGTGAAGCGAAACGGGCCGCCTGCTCGCGGGCTCTGGCTTTGACGCGCGCGATCCACTATAAGCGCCGCGTTCAAAACGCGATAGGCGTGAAACTAATTCGCCTCGAAGCCGGCTAAAAAACCAGGAGTACGACCATGGCCGTCCCCAAACGCAAGACATCGCCGTCGAGGCGCGGAATGCGCCGCTCCGCTGATGCGCTCGCGCGGCCGACTTATGTAGAGGATAAGGATTCGGGTGAGCTGCGCCGGCCGCACCACATCGACCTCAAGACCGGCATGTACCGCGGCCGCCAAGTGCTTAACGCCAAGAAAGAGGTCTGACTCTCGCTTAACAGGGTTGCGCGCAAGGCGATCGTCGCCCGCCGAAAGTTGTCAGCGGGGTAGCTTTGCAAGTTTTGCGTGAAGAAAGCCAACTGGCATGTACCTGATCGCTTTCCCCCTGCTGCTCATCCCGTTTGCGTTCTTCAACATGGTTGTTTTTCTCCTCAATATGCCGCTCACCGGTGAGGAGAAAAGTGTGGTCTTCCAGATACCCCTTGTGTCCGAGGTGACGATGCCTCCGGTCCTTGACCGCAGCATGCCAGTCACTATGAGCGATCTTATCGTCGCGATTGGCATGCTCCTGCTCTACGTCGAGGTCGTCAAAGCGGTGCGGCCCGGCGGCAAGTCGATATGGGATCATGTGCTCTCATTTATTCTGTTCGTCGCCATGGTGGCCGAACTCATGTTCGTGCCGCGGGCGATGTCGTCGACCTTGCTGCTGCTCGCCGTGCTCGGATTTGTGGATTTCATCGCTGGCGTCTCCGTTCGGCTGGCGCAGCCGAAAATGGTATTCGAACGTGCACCTCTGGTGCAGCCGGCGCACCAATCAGGCGATCGCTCGTAGCTTTAGCCAGACGCCGCCGTTTTACGTCGAGTTTTCAGCCGGGGAAGCGTCGACGTGATCGCAGGGTCATCTTCGATAGCCTCGATTAGAGCCGAATGAGCCGCGACTTTCAGTTGCCGGGTCGCTCCCCAGTTGTCGTTTGCGAGGGTATCGCCGCGACCTCGCATCCGCTGGCGAGTCTCGCCGCGGTCGAGGCGCTACGCGCCGGGGGCACCGCCGCCGACGCAGCAGTGGCCGCGGTCGCCGTGCTGTGCGTGGTCGAACCGCATATGACGGGCATCGGCGGTGATTGCTTCTGCATGCTGCATGTGCCCGGAAAGCCGGTCTGGGGCTATAACGGCTCAGGTCGCGCGGGCGCGCGGGCGTCGCTTGACGCGCTGATTGCGCGGGGAATCCGCTCGATTGCGCCCGACTCGATCCATGCCGTGACTGTGCCGGGTGCCGTAGATGCCTGGGCTTCGATCATTAGCGCGCATGGCCGCTTTTCTCTCTCTCTCGCGCTCGCCCCGGCAATTCGCTACGCCGAGAGCGGCTTTCCAGTTGCGCCGCGCGTCGCGTGGGACTGGGCTTCGGAGACCGAGAAGCTGCGCGGCGATACTGGCGCGGCCAGGCACTTCCTGTTCGAGGGCCTCGCGCCGGCGGAAGGCGACATCGTCAAACTGCCGGCGCTCGCTCGAACGCTCGTCACCATTGCGGAAGGCGGACCGCGGAATTTTTACGAGGGGCCGATCGCGGATGACATTATTGCGACGCTTGCCGCGCGCGGCTCCTTCCTGGCGGCGGACGACTTCGCCCGCCATCGTGGCGACGTCGTCGCGCCGATTACTACCAATTACCGCGGGCTGGACGTCCTGGAATTGCCACCCAACAGCCAAGGCCTGACCGCGTTGGTGCTGCTCAATATCCTGGAGCGGTTCGATCTTGCCACGCTTGATCCGCTAGGCCCTGAGCGCTTCCACCTGGCGCTCGAGGCCGCACGCCTCGCCTATGCCGTACGTGATGCCCACATCGCCGATCCCGCTTTCATGCGGGCCGCAGTTCCAACCTTGCTCGACAAGCATTTTGCCGGCGAGCTCGCGGGTCGGATCGATCGCGGCCGGCGCGTGCCGTTGCCGAGCGCGCCGTCGCTGGCGGACAGCCACACCGTGTATGTTGCGGTCGTCGATCGCGACCGGATGGCGGTCTCGCTGATCAATACGCTCTATTCCCATTTCGGCGTCGGCATCTGCACGGAGAAGACCGGCATCATGCTGACCAACCGCGGCGCCTGTTTCGGGGTCGATCCCGACCATCCCAATGCGTTTGGTCCAAGCAAGCGCCCGATGCACACCATTATCCCGGCGCTCGCCTTTCGTGGCGGGCGCTGCGAGCTCTCGTTCGGCGTGATGGGCGCGCACTATCAGCCGATGGGCCACGCGCAGATCGTCACTAATATCATCGACTATGCTATGGACGTGCAGGCGGCGATCGATGGCCCGCGCGCGTTCTTCGAAGGACCGACGAGCGTCGTCGAGCGGGGGCTGCCGCGAGCGAGCGTCGAAGGACTGTTGGCGCGCGGGCACGAGCTAGCATTCGCGCCATCACCGTGGGGTGGCGCACAGGCGGTCCGAATCGACTGGGAGCGCGGCGTGCTGATCGGCGGCTCCGACCCCCGCAAAGACGGCTGCGCGCTGGGATATTAGGGGCCTCCGCCGACGCCGCGCGCGTCCAATCTGTTGGGAGTCAAGTCTTATCCTTGTCGCTCAGCCGATCGAGACGCTTCTGCATCTCGTCCATCTGCCGCTTGAGATCGTGGATCTCGTCGCTGCTGCCGCTCGGCTGTGAATTGCCCTTGTCCGCCTCGGCCGGGGATTGTCCCTCGCGCCGTCCGAACGGAGTGAACATGGCAAAGGCACGTTCGAACATTTCCATGTTCCGCCGCACTTGGTCCTCGAGCGCGCCAAAAGGGCTGCCGCCGAAAGCCTGCGCCATATGCTGGCGAAACTTTTCCTGCTCGCGGGTAAGCGAGTCGATGGATACTTCGAGGTAGCGCGGAACCAGCATCTGCATACTGTCGCCATAGAAACGGATGAGCTGCCGCAGAAAGGCGATGGGCAGGAGGCTTTGCCCCTCCTTGTTCTCTTGTTCAAAAATGATTTGCGCCAAAACTTGGCGAGTGATGTCCTCGCCGGTCTTGGCGTCATGGACGATGAAATCCTCCCCCGCCTTTACCATGGCCGCGAGGTCTTCGAGCGTGACATAGGTGCTCGTACCGGTGTTGTAGAGCCGTCGGTTGGCGTATTTCTTGATCGTGACCGGTTCCGCAGCCATGGGCGAGCTCGGTTGCGCCTATCCGTTGGGCAGCATAGCCTGTTTTTTTCGAGCCCGGCCACCGTTTTGTCTGCAGCGCCGCGGCGGGCGTGCCGGCGGGCTTGTCCTCGCGGCGAATTGATGCAGAACAGACGAGCAATCCTTCCAATTGACAGGCTAGCGCGCAGATTCCAAGGATGCGGCAACGGCCGGCGGACCGCCGGCGCCGCATGCGGGCTTGCTCGGAGCCGATACTCAGCTGACTAGCGAGTCCGCCGCCGTCCAGCCGGATACCTGAGGGAGTTACAGATGAAGGACGATATTGTCATCGTCGCTGCCGCCCGCACGCCGGTCGGGGCCTTCAACGGGGCGTTCGCGACGCTTCCCGCCCACGAACTGGGGAAAGTCGCTATCCAGGAGACGCTCAAGCGCGCCGGGGTCGAGGGGGCGCAAGTCTCCGAGGTTATCCTGGGTCAAATTCTCACGGCCGGCCAAGGCCAAAATCCGGCCCGCCAAGCCTCTGTCGCTGCGGGTGTCCCGGTGGAGATCCCGGCCTGGGGCGTCAACCAGCTTTGTGGGTCCGGCCTGCGCGCGGTCGCCCTTGGTTACCAAGCCATTCTCAACGGCGACTCCGAGATCGTGGTCGCGGGGGGGCAGGAATCGATGAGCCAGGCGCCGCACTGCGCCCATCTGCGCGGCGGGGTGAAAATGGGCAACTTCGACATGGTCGATACCATGATCAAGGACGGCCTCTGGGATGCGTTCAACGGCTATCATATGGGCAACACTGCCGAGAACGTCGCGCGCAAGTGGCAGATCACCCGCGCGCAGCAGGACGAATTCGCGGTGGCCTCCCAGAACAAGGCGGAGGCTGCGCAGAAGGCGGGGAAGTTCAAGGACGAGATCGTGCCGGTGACCGTGAAGACGCGCAAAGGCGATATCCTCGTCGACACCGACGAACATCCGAAGCATGGAACGACGCTCGAGACGATCTCCAAACTGCGGCCAGCCTTCGCCAAGGACGGCACGGTCACTGCTGCCAATGCCTCAGGCATCAACGACGGCGCCGCTGCCGTCGTGCTGATGAAGGCAAGCGAAGCCGCCAGGCTCGGCAAGGCGCCGCTCGCGCGCATCGTATCCTGGGCGCATGCGGGCGTTGACCCGGCGATCATGGGCACCGGGCCGATCCCGGCATCGCGCGCCGCACTCAAGAAAGCTGGGTGGAACGTCGCCGACCTCGATCTCGTGGAAGCCAACGAGGCGTTCGCCGCGCAGGCTTGTGCCGTCAACAAGGACCTCGGCTGGGATACGGCGAAAGTCAACGTCAACGGCGGAGCCATCGCGCTCGGCCATCCGATCGGCGCCTCAGGTGGACGCGTGCTGGTGACGCTGCTCTACGAAATGCAGAAGCGCAACGCAAAAAAGGGCCTCGCTACCCTTTGCATCGGCGGCGGCATGGGCATTGCGATGTGTGTCGAAAGATGAGACGAGATAAGACCGGGAACACGGCGCGGGCGACGACGTGAGGATCCCGTTCGCCGCTCGGCGTCCGACCAAACGGTTCGGCGTAGGGAGGAGTGAAAATGTCACGCGTCGCGGTGGTGACGGGCGGAACGCGCGGAATTGGTGAAGCGATATCGAAGGCTCTCAAGGCCGCCGGCTACAATGTCGCTGCGAACTACGGCGGTAATGACGCGGCAGCGCAGAAATTCAAAGCCGACAGCGGCATTTCAGTCTACAAATGGGATGTCTCCTCGTACGAGTCCTGCGCTGCCGGAGTCAAACAAGTCGAGGCCGATCTCGGCCCGGTCGAGGTGCTGGTCAACAATGCCGGCATCACCCGCGACACCATGTTCCATCGCATGACACCTGAGCAATGGAGCGCGGTAATCAACACGAACCTGAATTCGTTGTTCAACATGTGCCGGCCCGTGATCGAAGGGATGCGCAGCCGCAAATTCGGCCGCATCATCAATATCTCCTCGATCAACGGGCAGAAGGGACAAATCGGCCAGGCGAATTATTCCGCCGCCAAGGCCGGGGAACTGGGCTTCACGAGAGCGCTAGCGCAGGAAAGCGCCAAGAGCGGCATTACCGTCAACGCAGTATGTCCCGGCTATATCGCAACCGAAATGGTCAAGGCGGTACCGCAGGACGTTCTTGAGAAGAACATCTTGCCGCACATCCCGATCGGGCGATTGGGCGAGCCCGAGGAGATCGCGCGCTGCGTCGTCTTTCTCGCAGCCGATGATGCCGGCTTCATCACCGGCTCGACGCTGACTGCAAACGGCGGCCAGTATCTGGCCTGACTCAGGGCTGGACCGGGATCTCAGGTCGCCAGGGAGGGCGTCCAGTCCTTTGGAGCCAGCTCGAATCTACTGAATTCGAATCCGGGCGCGACCGTGCAGCCGACCAGCGTCCATTCCCCGAGGCTCTGCGCCGCCTGCCAGGCGTGAGCCGGCACGATCGCCTGCGGCCGCTCTCCGGCGGCAAGATCAGCTCCCAGCGTGATGCACTCGAGCCGGCTCTTGGCATCTGCCGCAATTTCCAGCTTGAGCGGTGCGCCGGCGTGATAGTGCCAGATCTCGACTGCATCGACCTTGTGCCAGTGCGAGCGCTCGCCGCGCGCGAGCAAGAAATAGATTGCGGTCGATACCGCGCGCGCACCGTCTACCGTGCGCGGATCGCGGAACGTCTGGCGATAATGTCCGCCTTCAGGATGGGGCTTGAGGTCAAGCAGGCGCATCACCTCGGCGGCGGAGAGCATGTTGGCTCCTTTGTAGGGCGCTGTGATTGTCCGTAGGAGACAAACCTTAGGCTGCTGTCGCGTGGCGAGCTAGGTGCGCTCGTTTTGCTCCAGCGCGCCAACCCCGGGCATGCCCGCGAGCCGTGGACCAGATGCCCCTCGATCGCGAATGAACGGAAACGGCTAAATTAGGACCTATTCTTACGCTCGCGGATTTCGGCGAAGACTTTCCAAGCCGGACTCCCGGCAAGCCCGACCGACGTCGCCACCTGCGGCAGGTCCGCGCGCAAAAATGGGTTTGCCGCCTTCTCTGCGTGCATGATCGACGGAATGGTCGGCTGACCCGCGGCGAGAAGTTTTTCCACCTCCGTTTCCCGTGCCTTGAGCGCCGGATTGGCGGGCTCTACCGTCTTGGCGAAGCCGATATTGGCCTTTGTATATTCGTGCCCGCAGTAGATGCGCGTATCGTCGGGCAAAGCGCGCAGCTTAAGCAGCGACTGCCACATCATTTCCGCCGTACCCTCGATGACACGCCCGCAGCCGATCGAGAACAAGGTGTCGCCGACAAAGGCCAGCTTGTCCGCCGGAAAGAAGTAGCTGATGTGACCCGCGGTGTGTCCCGGCGTCTCGAGCACGCGACCCCGCAGCGAGCCAACCCGAACCTCGTCATGTTCGCGCACCGTCGCGTCCACCAGTGGAATGCGCGCGGCCTCCGCATGCGGGGCGACAACGCGGCAACCGTGGCGTTGCTTGAGTTCAGCGATACCGCCAGTGTGATCCGCGTGATGATGGGTGACGAGAATATCGCTGAGCGGCCACCCCGTCGTTTTCAATGCGGTCTCGATCGGTGCGGCTTCCGGCGCATCAATTGCCGCCGTCGCACCGCTGGCCGGATCGTGCAGGAGCACGCCATAGTTGTCCTTTAGGCACAGAAATAGATGGGTTTGTGCGGGCATATCGTTCTCCAGACTGCATCGGCGCAATCGGCGTGATTAGGCACCCTGAACCGTATACCCGCAAGGCTTGGGGAAATACTCCGGCCGCTGGAAACTAGAGGAACATGCTACGCTGTTACCATGTCAATTGATGTCGTCGATCTTCGCAATTTCTACGCCCAACGCCTCGGCGTCGTGGCGCGCCGCTTCGTCGGCCGCGGCATCCGCAGACGTTTTGCCGACACGCGCGGGATGAGCGTGCTGGGCGTCGGCTACCCGACGCCCTATTTGGGCTTATTTCGCGAGGAGGCAGAACGCTGCCTCGCTTTCATGCCGGCGGTGCAGGGGGTGGTGAAATGGCCGACCGACCGGCCGGGTCTTGCTGCGCTCGTTGACGAACTGGAGATGCCTTTGCCCGACTCCGCGGTTGATCGGGTGCTCCTCGTTCACGCTCTCGAAATGGCACGCGATCCCATCGCCTTGCTGCGCGAGGTCTGGCGCGTCTTGGCCGCGGGCGGACGGCTGTTGATTGTGGTGCCCAACCGGCGCGGAGTATGGGCGCGACTCGACACGACGCCGTTCGGACACGGGCGGCCCTATTCGCGCTCACAGATCACGCAACTGTTGCGCGAGGCCTGGTTTACGCCCACGGGTTGGGCGGACGCGTTGCATGTGCCGCCAGTCGCGCGCGGCTGGTTCTTGCGCTCGGCGGTCGCCTGGGAGCGCGCGGGCTCCGCCGTTGCTGCGCCTTTCGCGGGCGTGCACATTGTCGAGGCGACGAAGCAGGTCTATCGCGCCGTTCCGGCGCGCCGGGAGCGCGCGCGCCTCGTGCCTGCGCTCGCGCCCGCACTCGTGCCTTCGCCCGGTCGCTAGCTTGCGTGCGCGTCGAAACCGGCTGTGCCGTCATTCGTCGCGCGTGGAAGATCCGTCTCCGCCCCCTCCACCGCCCTGCGTGTCCGGACGCGGCCCGCGGTGGCGGCGGCGGCGCCGATGCAAGGGGAAACGGTCCGGCTGGTTGTCATGGCCGTTTTGGCCCTGCTGGGCGCCTTGGTGAGGCTGGTGCTGCTGCCCAGTGATGAACGAAGGCAATCGATCCACGTCGCCATCGGCTGGGGCGTGGCCCTGCGGTAGGGCTGGCTGGTGGTGTTGGCGTTGTTGATGCTGCGGGAAAGGCTGCGGGTCCCGAGGCATGTAGGGTTGCGGCTCGCGAGTGCCGTAAGGCGAATCGGAGGGACCGCTCATCGCCTGTTGCCCATCGTCACCGTCGTCGAAGCCACCCTCGCGCGCCGGCGGTGTTTCGTTCTCCGGGCGGGAGAAGTGGGGATTGTTCTGGCGGAACTGCTCCTGCGCCGCGGCTATGACGCGGTAATAGTGCTCGGCGTGCTGATAGTAGTTCTCCGCCGCAATCGGATCACCGGAAGTCTGCGCGTCCCTCGCAAGCTGAACATATTTTTCTGCAATGTGGGATGGATTGCCGCGAATTTTCACATCCGGACCATTGGATTCGTATACCCGCACCATCGGATTGTGACTCTTGCGGTGATTGTTGCGTCCGCGCATGCGTTTATTCTGACCGTTTCTCATGATTTGCCTATTGCCAACCCCTGCATTGTGGCGGCTCGCTGCCGCCGTGCCTTCACCAAACGCCTCCACTCCTCGCGCGAGGGGCGCAAATGACCGCGTCCTTGCCCGGTTAGCCAGGAGGCACAAGCGGCAGCATCCGCCGCAATGTCACGTTTCGTGTCGCGAAGCAGCAACCCCTTGTCCGCGGCGTGCCGCGGCGTTGCCCAGCTCTTCCTCACAAGCATGTCCGCGTCGCCCGCGGATCAGTGCCGAACCGATGAAACATCCAATCCCGATTGGGCGAACCATTTGCCGGGTCATCCGGCGGCCTTCGTCCGCTTCGTCTGCACCGTCGGCTCTCCGCAGTCCTGCTCCGGGGCTCGTTATCGGCGCTTATAACCGTCTCGGGTCGATTCCGTGGAAACCTAGTCGGTCTTGGTCCACAATCCAAGCGCTTTTTTTCGTACCAGGAATGTGGACCCCTCATGGCCGCGCCCGCATCACCAGAGTCCGGGCGATGCCTGATAGATCGTATCGCGTCGTGACGGGCTCAAGCCCCAAAGGGGCGAAGATCGACGTCACGGTCCCAAGCTGACCCTGCCCCAGTTCGAGCGCCAAGACGCCACCAGGTGCGAGCAGGCGGCGCACATCGGATGCAATTGCGCGATAGCCGTCAAGGCCATCGGGCCCGCCGTCAAGCGCGCGTCGCGGATCGAAATCGCGGACCTCGGGTTCCAACCCCGCAATGTCGCCGCACGCGACGTAAGGCGGATTAGACACGAGGATGTCCGCCGGCCCGCTGAGGCCCGCACCGTAGTTGCAGACCACAAATGACGCACGAGCAGAAAGGCCCAGCGCCCTGGCATTGTCGCGAGCGCAAACGAGCGCCACAAAGCTGATATCGGTACCGATGCCGAAAGCGCTTGCGAGCTCCGAGAGCAGTGCCAGCAGCAGCGCCCCCGAACCAGTCCCGAGATCGACGATTCTGAGCACGCTCGATTTCCGATTGTCGCGGCCGAGCGACGACAGTGTCGCTTCGACGACGGTCTCGGTTTCCGGCCGAGGCACGAGGGTGTCGGTATTAAGTTTGAACGGCAGTCCCCAAAATTCTTTGTGGCCGAGAATGCGTGCGACGGGTTCGCGCCCTAGCCGCCGCGCCGAAAGCCCCGCAATGCCGGCGGCTTCTTCGGGGGTGAGCACGCGATCCGAATGGGCGGCGAGCGCCGTATGATCGAGGCCCAACACGTGACCGACAATGATGCGGGCATCGAGCTCGGGCGCATCGAGATCGCGCTGGCGAAACTTGCGCGCCAGCTGTCGCCGGGCGGCATCGATCGAGACACCAGCATATACGTCAGCGTCCGCCCCGCAGAGCGGCAAAATGGAGTTCATCACGAGGGCGCCGCCTCGGCCGCGAGCAATTCGGCTTGGTGCTCGGTCACCAGCGCGTCAATGATCTCGCCGAGGGCCTCGCCTTCGATCACCTGCGGCAGCTTGTAGAGCGTCAGATTGATGCGATGGTCGCTCACGCGCCCTTGCGGAAAATTATACGTGCGGATGCGTTCGGAGCGGTCGCCGGTGCCGACCTGCCCTCGACGTTCGGCGGCGCGCGCAGCATCCCGCTTCTGACGCTCGAAGTCGTAGAGCCTGGCGCGCAGGACCGTCATGGCCTTGGCGCGATTTCTATGTTGCGAACGATCCTCCTGCATCATGACAACGATACCGGACGGGATGTGGGTGACGCGTACCGCGGACTCGGTCTTGTTGACGTGCTGCCCGCCGGCGCCGCCCGAGCGCAGGGTGTCGATCTTCAGGTCGTCGTCGTCGATGTCGATGTCGACTTCAGCCGCCTCAGGGAGCACGGCGACAGTGGCGGTAGATGTGTGGATTCGGCCGGCGGCTTCGGTGTCGGGCACGCGCTGAACGCGATGGACGCCTGATTCGAATTTGAGCTTGGCGAACGCGCCGCGGCCGCGGATTTCCGCCACGATCTCCTTAAAGCCTCCCATGGGGCCTTCGCTCGAGGAGATCACCTCCACTTTCCAGCCCTGATTGGCGGCATAGCGCTCGTACATGCGGAACAAATCGCCGGCGAAGAGCGCGGCCTCATCGCCGCCGGTGCCAGCACGGATTTCCAGGATCACGTTGCGGTCGTCCATCGCATCCTTGGGGACGAGTGCGCGCTTGATCTCCCGTTCGAGTGCCGCCCGTTTTTGCTCGAGCTGCGGCCGCTCTGCAGCGGCCATCGCGCGCATTTCAGGATCGGTGGCCGGGTCCGCGATGAGAGCGTCGAGGCCGTCGATCTCCGCGACGATGCCGCGATAGTTCTTCACCGTCTCGACGATGGGAGCGAGTTCGGCGAATTCGCGCGAGAGCTTAACGTAGGTATCGGGCGTCACCGGGCTTGCAAGCTCACGTTCGACCGCCTCATGCCGGGCAAGCAGTGCGTCGAGTTTCTGCTCAGGAAGCATGATTCCGCACAATCATAAGAAAGAAGCAGCGCGCCGCCGGCGCGAGTCGGCTCCACTGCCGCCGTTGAGATAGCGTCCAAGCATCAGATCTGTAGCCCCTGCTCGGCTGCAAAGGCTTTGAGCCGCTCGCGGATCGGCACACCGCTGGTTGGACTCTCGATCAAAGGCTCGATCAGCGCTGCGGCCCTGCGGACGTTGACGTCGAGAAGCATGGCTTTGACCGGACCGACCGCGGAAGGCGACAGCGAGAGCGCGCGATATCCGATGGCAACGAGAGCGAGTGCGCCAATCGGTTTCGAGGCAAGCTCGCCGCATAGCGTGACCGGCTTCGCGTGGGCGCGGCCCTTGTCCGCAATCGTCTTGAGTGCACGCAAGACAGGCACTGAGATCGCATCAAAACGATCGGCTACCCGCGAGTTCCCGCGGTCGGCGGCATAGAAAAACTGCACGAGATCATTGGAGCCAACCGAAAGGAAATCCACGCGATCGAACAATTCGTCGAGCTGGTACAGCAGCGAGGGAACCTCGAGCATGGTGCCAACCTCGACTCGCTCGGGTAGCTTGTGACTGTGCCGGCGCAGGTGCGTGAGTTCACGGTCCACCAGCGACTTGGCCTCATCGAATTCCTCGACGGTAGCGACCATCGGGAACATGATCTTCAGATCGCGTCCACCGGCCGCGCGCAGCAACGCGCGGATCTGGCTGCGCAGCAGGCCGGGGCGATCAAGCCCGAGCCTTATGGCGCGCCAACCGAGTGCCGGATTCTCCTCCTCGACATTGCGCATGTACGGAAGCACCTTGTCGCCCCCGATGTCGAGTGTGCGAAACGTCACCGGCCTGTCGCCGGCGGCATCGAGTACGGCCCGATAAAGCGAGAATTGCTCGGCGGTGCGGGGGAAGGCCGCTGCCACCATGAACTGCAACTCGGTGCGAAACAAGCCGACGCCGACAGCCCCGGTCTCCTCGATATGCGGCAGGTCGACGGCGAGACCCGCATTGATCATCAGCTCAATCTTCTCGCCGTCCCTGGTTATGCAAGGCTTGTCGCGCAGTGCCAGATATTGCAGTTGCCGGCGTGCGCGCAGCCGCACTCGTTCTGCGTACGCCGCCTCCATGTCCGGTGAGGGCCGCAAATGCACGTCGCCACTCGATCCGTCGACGATGATGGCGTCGCCCGGGTCGGCCACGCCGGTTGCGTTGGCGATCTCGCCCACGGCCGCGATCCCAAGCGCACGGGCGACGATCGCGACGTGCGAGTTTGGTCCCCCCTCTTCTAGGACGAGACCGCGCAGGCGCTTGCGATCGTATTCAAGCAAGGCTGCCGGTCCCATTGAGCGCGCCACGAGCACGGCATTTTCGGGCAACCGGTCCCGGCCCGGAGCGTAGTCCTTACCGAGTAACTGGTGCATCAGGCGGTTAGCGAGCTCGTCGAGGTCGTGTAGGCGCTCACGCAAATATGGATCGGTTGCACGCAGCATGCGCGCGCGCGTGTCCGACTGGACGCGCTCGACAGCCGCCTCGGCGGTAAGCCCCGTGGCCACTGCCTCTTCGAGGCGGTGCACCCAACCGCGGTCATAAGCGAACATACGGTAGGCTTCGAGCACGTCGCGGTGCTCGCCCCCGTCGACGACTTCGCCGCGTTCAAGCAGCACGTCCAGGTCCGACCGCATGGTCTCGACCGCGGCTTCGAGCCGCTTTAACTCCTTCGGCACGTCGTCCGCGATGAAGTTCGTAATCACCACGCGCGGCTCGTGCAGGACCACATGGCCGAGCGCGATGCCCTCGTTGAGAGCGGTGCCGACAAGGTGCAGCGGCCGGCGGGCGGCGGGCTCGGCGCCGGGTTTGGCGATGGCGGAGAGCTCGCCCGAGGCAATCATCTCCGCAAGCACCATCGCCGTCGTCTGTAGCGCCTCCTCCTCCTCCTCGGTGTAAGTGCGCCGGGCCCGGTTCTGCACCACGAGCACGCCGAGTGTGTTTCCGGCGCGCAGGATCGGCACGCCGAGGAACGAGTGGTAGATCTCTTCGCCCGTTTCCGCGCGATAGGAGAAGGCAGGATGGTTTTGCGCGTCCGATAGGTTGATCGGGTTCGCCTCGCTAGCGACCAGGCCGACCAAGCCTTCGTCGGAGCGTAGCACCGTCTGGTGGACCGCCGCCTTGTTGAGGCCTTCGGTGGCGTAGAGCTCGAGTGTGCCGTCCACGCGCAGCACGTAGACGGAGCAGACCTCCGCCACCATATTGGCAGCGATCAGCACCACGATCTTGTCGAGGCGTTCCTGCGCGCTGACCGGCTCCGCCATCACCTCGCGAAGTCGGCGCAACAGCACGCGCGGACCGCCGAGCGCGCCACGCATGACGTGATTCCTCGGACGGCGCATGCGGCCGGGGTCCATGGCCCCGGTGCCACGCAATCAGGCTAAAGAGCGCCCGGGCAGGTCGCCCACGGCGCCTCTCGCTACCGGCCTATAGCGAATGCGACATGCAAACCGCAAGCCAGTGGACGGGGGCGGGGCATGCCGCGGCCGTCATCGCGCGGACACAACTTCTGCTGCCTCAGATGAGCGGTGGGGCGTGTGGACAGTGCTACCAGGCATAGCTGGCCGAAATCCGACCACAGGCGGTGTGAAATCGGTCGGTGTCCACGAGCGCGGCGTAGACCTCGCGCAGGCGGGGAACAGCGGGCAGCCGCAGTTCATTTCTCGACATTGCCGCGTCCGGCCCGAACAGCCGTTCGATTGCGCCTGCGATCACGTCCATGCCTGCCGGCTGATCGAGCGCGGCGGGGGAGATGCCGGTAGTAATGAAGTCGAGCAGAACGTCGCGCGCCAGCAGCGGCAAGCGCGCCATATCGTTGCCGGCCAACAGCTTAGCCAGCCGATGATCGGGATGGCCGGCGTCGAGGAGGGCAGGCTTGACAGTTCGGAATTGGAAGGCTTCCTCGAAGCAGGCCGGCGTCTCCTCGAAACAGCGCGCAAGCTCGCTTGCCTCCTCGGCGAGGTAATAACGGTTGAGACTATCGAACCAGACGTAGCGATATCCCTGTTTTGCGAGAAACGGCTCCCATGTCGGCCAAGCTGGCGCGAGCGTGTAAGGTGCAAGCGCCTCCGCCACGACCACCTTCGGCCGAAAGCTCTGCCAATCGCCGTTCAACAGGACCTCTTGCTCCGCGCCTTCGACATCGACCTTTAGGAATTCGAATACCGGCGGCGCGTGCCGGCGGCAAAGTTCCTTGAGAGTCGTGACCGCCATTGCAATCGCTTGAGATGTTTTTCCGAACTGCGTTTGCGCCGCGCGGGCATGGGCTTCGATCATGGTCGAGAGGCCGTGGAAATCGTTGACCAAATAAAAACTGGCCTCGCCGACCTCAGCGCCGAGGAGAGCTTCGACATGTTGATCGCGCGGCCGTACCGCTCGGCTAAGACGCGCGAGGGAAGGGTTGGGCTCTACCGTGATGCCACGCCAACCCTCGAGGTAGAACGCGAACGACGCGTTGTCGTAAACGGGATGTCCTGATCCGACGTCGATGTAGAATCCGGTACTTCGGCCGCCGAAACAGCGCATGAGGTAGAGATCCTCGAATCGCTGAGCATAAGAGATGGTCGCCTTGGGCATGGATCAGATCTGCGATGCGCGCAACCTGGTTTGAGCCGCGGCAACATATACAGGAGGCGGGTACGTCATTTATCGAGCTCGTAGAGGCTATGCAGGGTGCGGACTGCAAGCTCGGTGTAGTTGGCATCGATCAGCAGCGAAAACTTGATCTCGGAGGTGGTGATCGCGCGGATGTTAATTCCCTTCTCCGCCAGCGCCTTGAATGCCTTTGCAGCGACGCCCGCATGGCTGCGCATGCCAATGCCGATCACTGAGATCTTTGCAACGTCGTTCGCGCCGTCCAGTCGCTCGTAACCGACGTGGCCTTTCGCCTTGATCAGCGTCTCTGTCGCCCGCTGATAATCCGAGGCGGGAACGGTGAAGGTTAGGTCGGTTGTCGCACCATCGGCGGAGACGTTCTGCACGATCATGTCGACATTGATGTTGGCCTCGGCCAACGGACCAAAGATGGCGGCCGCCACGCCAGGCTTGTCCTGCACGCGCCGGATCGAGATCTGCGCCTCATCCTTCGAGAACGCGATGCCGGTGACGACCTGTTGTTCCACGATCTCCTCCTCGCCGCAAATGAGCGTTCCGGGGGGCGTCCCGTGCGGGTCGACGTCCTCCGGCCTCTCGAAGCTCGAACGCACGAAGATGCGCACGTTATGCATCATTCCAAGTTCGACCGAGCGCACTTGCATCACCTTGGCACCAAGCGAAGCGAACTCCAACATCTCCTCATACGCAATCCGCTCCAGGCGTTGAGCGCGCGGCACCACGCGCGGGTCACTGGTGTAAACGCCATCGACATCGGTATAGATGTCGCAGCGTTGGGCGGCGATGGCGGCTGCGATCGCAACGGCGGAGGTGTCTGATCCGCCGCGCCCCAGGGTAGTGATGCGCCCGGTTTCCTTGTGCACGCCCTGGAAACCCGCGAGCACGGCCACCTCGTGCCGCTCCTTGAAGCGCTTGATGAGTTCGGCACCGTTGACGTCGAGGATGCGCGCGGCGGCATGTGCGTTCGAGGTCAGGATCGGCAGCTGCCATCCCTGCCATGAGCGGGCATTGACGCCTAAACCCTCCAGCACGATCGCGAGTAAGCCGGCGGTCACCTGCTCGCCCGAAGACACTACCGCGTCATATTCGCGGGCGTCGTGCAAGGCCGCGGCATCGCGACACCAACCCACCAGCCGATCGGTGGTGCCCGCCATGGCCGAGACCACGACCGCGACCTCGTGGCCGGCGTCGACCTCGCGCTTGACGTGCCGAGCCACGTTGCGAATGTGCTCGATATCGGCGACTGAGGTGCCGCCAAACTTCATGACTAGGCGCGCCATAATGGGCTCGCGGACTTCTCCGGTGTGAGTCGAGGCGCGCTCCGCTTTTGGGCTGAGCCCGCGCGCGAAAAGGCGCGTATACATAACGGGGGAGGCTGCGTGGCCGCAACCAGGCCTTTGGAGGGGCTAGATGGCCAGTAGGACGAAGCGGGGTTCAAGCGTCGACGAGGCGGAGGTCGCGCATTTTTCCGCGTACGCCGCCGAGTGGTGGGATCCACGCGGCAGGATGGCGATGCTGCACAAGTTCAACCCGGTGCGACTCGCCTTCATCAAACAGGCCGCGTGTCGGCATTTCGGCCGCGACGAACGGCGGCTCGATACGCTCGCCGGCCTGCGCATGCTCGACATCGGCTGCGGCGGCGGCATTCTGAGCGAACCGTTGGCGCGTCTGGGGGCTCGCGTCTTGGGCGCCGATCCCTCGCAGACAAATATAGAGGCAGCGAAGCTGCATGCAGCCGCGGCGAGCATTGCTGTCGACTACCGAGCAACCACGGCCGAAGCACTGGCAGACGAAGACGAGCGCTTCGACGTCGTGCTCGCCATGGAGGTAGTCGAGCACGTGGCTGATCTTGCCCTTTTCATCGGCCGTTGTGCCAAGATGGTCGGGCCCGGCGGCCTCATGATCACGGCGACGCTCAACCGCACACTCAAGAGTTTCGCCTTGGCGATTCTCGGCGCCGAATACGTGCTGCGCTGGCTGCCCCGCGGCACGCACCGATGGGATAAGTTCGTGACTCCGAACGAGCTCGAGGCGGCGCTCGAGGGTCAAGGGCTGCGCGTCATAGACGAGACTGGAATTGTCTATAATCTTCTCGCCGACCGATGGGAGATCTCGAGCGATACAGCAGTGAACTACATAACGGTCGCGGAACGCGCGCTCGCCTAGCATAATCCAATTTTCGATGCTCGACCCCTCGTGGCTTTGGGCTCTCTTCACGATCGTTGCTGCCGCCGCGCAAACCGTGCGTAATGCCACGCAGCGCGAACTCACCGCAAAACTCGGCACCGTGGGTGCCACTCACGTGCGGTTCCTCTTTGGCTTCCCCTTCGCGCTTATCTTCCTCGCCGGCGTGATGATCGTGCTCGGGCAAGAGCCGCCGCGCCCGCCGCCGATGTTTTGGCCTTGGGTGATCGTTGGCGCGGTCGCGCAGGTGGGCGCTACTGCGTTAATGCTTGCCGCAATGACCGACCGATCTTTTGTCGTCGTCTACGCCTACATCAAAACCGAGCCGGTACAGGTTGCACTGTTCGGTCTGGTGTTTCTCGGCGACGCGGTGACGCCAGTGATGGCAGCAGCCATTGTGACCGCCACCGCCGGGGTCGTCATCATGGCAATCAAGCCAGATACGCCGTCAAGCTTAACGGCCACGTTGCTCGGGCTGGCCGCTGGGGCGATGTTTGCGCTTTCCGCAGTCGGCTTTCGCGGGGCGATCCTGAGTGTGGGCGGCTCGAGCTATGTCATGGCCGCGACGCTCACAGTAGTCGTCGGCCTCATGCTGCAATCAATATTGCTCTCGCTTTACCTGCGGGTGCGCGATCCGCAGGTCCTTGCGGTCATGGTGCGAGCCTGGCGGCCGTCACTATTTGCGGGCTTCATGGGCGCGCTTGCCTCACAGTTCTGGTTCCTCGCGTTCGCGCTTGCTACTGCCGCGAGCGTGCGTACGCTGGCCCTGGTCGAGGTGCTATTCGCACAAGCGATTTCGCGATTCGTATTCAGGCAGAGGACGGGCCTGCAGGAAGGCGCCGGCATTGTTCTGATTGTGATCGGCGTGATCCTTGTGCTGTGGGCGCAGTAATTACTGCGAGCCGCAGCGGTCGCGGTGGACGCGCCTCGCGCAGTACTGCGCCAGCGGATCGAGTTACGCCACGCGAGGACTTACTTCGCCCGCTGTAAGCATCGTCTAATTATGCTCGTCAGGCAGCACCGGCAGCGGATGAAATTCGATTCCCTCCTCGTGCAGATCTTTGGCCTGCTCGGGAGTAGCTTCGCCATAGATCGAGCGGTGCTCGGTCTCGCCGTAGTGCATCTTTCGCGCCTCGTCGGGAAATTTCCGGCCGACATAATCGGCATTTTTTGTCAGGTGATCGCGCAAGTCTTTCAACTTCTTGCGGAAGTCGCGCTCCTGCGGCGACATCATCGCGACCGGGGACGGCCTATCGGAGGATTGCGGGGGGGAGGCTGGCATCTCCGGCGGCGGCGCATCACCGCGCTTTTTCGCCCCTACGACGCCCGGTGCCATCATCGTCTTTTCCACCTTCACGGAATTGCAAACCGGGCAGGAGATCAGAGTGGCCTTGACCTGCTTGTCGTAGGCTGCCGAGCTCTGGAACCAGCTCTCGAATACGTGTCCCTTATCGCACGCCAGTGCGTAGCGGATCATGCGAGACCTCGGACTGTGCGCAGATGAGCCGGCTCCGCCATCGGTTCGATCATCTCGAACCGGCGGCCATGTTGAAGGGAGGGGATTTTCGCGCGCGCGGCCGTGACTTCGGCGGGATCGATCGCCGCCAGAAGGACGCCCGGCTCGGTGCCGCCCTCGGCCAGAATGCGGCCCCAAGGGTCTACGATGAGGGAATGCCCGAACGTCTCGCGGCCGTTCTCGTGCTTGCCGCCCTGTGCCGCTGCGAGCACGAAGGCGCCGTTCTCGATCGCACGCGCGCGGATGAGCACATGCCAATGTGCCTCACCGGTCTGCTTGGTGAAGGCCGAGGGAATGGCGAGAAACGAGCATCCGGCCTCGGCGAGCGCGCGATAAAGGGCAGGAAAACGCAGATCGTAGCAGATTGTGAGTCCGAGCCGACCCCAGGGCAGGTCCGCCGCGACGCCGATCTCGCCCGGGCGGTAGTTGCGCGATTCGCGATAGCTCTCGCCAGCGCCGAGTTCCACATCGAACATGTGGATCTTGTCATAGCGCGCGAGGATGTCACCCTTGCGGTCGATGAGGAACGAGCGGTTCGCCGCCTTCTCCGGCAGCACCTTGATGGCCAACGAGCCGACGTGCAGGAAGATGCCCAGCTTGCGTGCAAGCTCGCGCAATGCGGCCAGCGTAGTGTCGCTCTCCTCGGGCGCGATCGTGGCGAACAGCCGTTCGCGCTTAATCTCGAAGATGTTGGTCATCTCGGGCGTGAGGACGTATTCGGCGCCGGCGTTCTTGGCCTGTTCGATCAGCCTGATCGCGGCATCCAGATTAGTCTGCGGCGACAGGCTTGCGCGCATCTGCACGAGACCAGCGGTGAACGTCGCGTTGCCTGTGGTCATGCAGAGGGCCTTTTACCGGCGCTCGCGAGCGGATCCTCCCGGCCAAGCAGCAAGTCCAGCTTGCCCGCCCGGTCGAGCGCGAAGAGATCATCATAGCCGCCTACATGGTTCGAGCCGATGAAGATCTGCGGCACGGTCGTTCGGCCGTTCGCCCGCGCTACCATGTCGCTTCGCCGTTTTGCATCCCGGCTCACGTCGACCTCGGTGAACTCGACGCCCTTGCGCGACAATAGCCGCTTGGCTGCGTGGCAGTAGGGACAGTAGCGGGTGGTGTAAATCTCGATCATGATGCGGATTGAAATCCTACCGATTGCTTTATATGGGAGCGCGGCTCGCCGCCACAACCCGGGCGAACACCAGCACGTCGACCGAGGTGGCGCCCGCCCGCAACAACGCGCGTGCGCAGGTGTCGACGGTCGCGCCCGAGGTGAGCACGTCGTCGATGAGCAGCAGTCTTCGCCCGGCCACTTCGGCCTTACCGGCCGCTGGCACACGAAAGGCGCCCTGCACGTTTTGGGCCCGCTCGGACTTATCGAGCCCGACCTGTTGCGGCGTCGCCTTGACCCGCTTGAGAGCCCTATGTGCGACCATTCGGCCGCTCGCATTGGCGATGATACGGGCCAGCAGCGCCGACTGGTTGAACCGCCGTGTCCATTGGCGGCGCCAATGCAGCGGCACCGGAACGAGGGCTTCGGCGTCGGCAAGCAGCTCGCAGCCGGCGCGTGCCATCCACGCCCCCATGGTCGGCGCAAGGTCGAGCCGGTCGCCGTATTTCAAGCCGTGAACGAGCTTGCGCGCGATCTCATCGTAACGCACGGCCGCGCGCGCGCGATTGTACGCGGGCGGATCGGTGATCGCTTCCATCGATAACAACCCCGGTCCACCATCGAAGGGGAACGGGATGCCGAGCCGCTCGCAATAAGGCGGCGCGATAAACGACAGCTTGGCCCAGCAGGCCGGGCACAGGCCCGCGCCATCGACCGGTTCTCGGCAGCTCGGACAGACCTGTGGGAGCGCGATATTGATCACAAGCCCGAGGCTTGCGCGTATCGCGCCGCTCAGCCGGCCCAAGCCCTTGGCCCGGACCTCGGTCATTTCTCCCTGCATAGCGGCGTTACGCTAGCGTTTCGAATTGCCAACCTCAACGAGTACCGCGATAGCGGAGGGCTGCGCAGCAGTCCACCGTCGTCTCTGCGCTCCCGTCGTGCTAATGCAGGCTGATGATTTCGCCGCGGACCCACATCTTCGACCGCACCTGGCAGCGTCAACATCGGGCACGTGCGGCGGCTTTGGGTCCGTCGACGTTTCTGATCGACCGCGCGGCGGAAGATTTATCAGATCGCCTGGCGGCGGTGCTCCGGCGCTTCGAATATGTGCTCGATCTCGGCACGCCAACGGATGCTGCGCGCCGGGCTCTCGCGGCGAGCGGCAAAGTCGGCACCATCGTATCGGCTGATGTGTTGGCCGGCACCGCCGCCTCCCGGCAACTGCAAGCGAGTGGCGGGGCATCGGGCGCACGGCTCGTTGTTGCGGCAGACGAGGAGGCATTACCGTTCCACGAGGGCTCGTTCGATCTCGTTGTGTCGGCGCTCGCACTCCAGTTCGTCAACGATCTGCCCGGCACCCTCGTCCAGATCCGCCGCGCGCTCAAACC
>DATNNX010000033.1:0-8741 GCA_035601615.1 Xanthobacteraceae bacterium | reverse complement strand
CCAAATCGCCGCAATGGAACCGCGGCGCCTATATCGTCAACGGTCCGGGCCACTGTGCGGAGTGCCACAGCCCGCGCAACCTCCTGGGCGGCATCATCGCGCGCCAGCGCTTCGCCGGCGGTCCCGATCCGGAAGGCGGCGAGGGCTGGGTGCCCAACATCACCCCGGTGGGAATCGGCGATTACTCGCAAAGCGACATCGAGCACATCCTCGAAACCGGCGACTTGCCCAACGGCGATACGGTCGGCGGCGCCATGGCGGCGGTGGTGGGAAACATTTCGAAGCTCTCGGCCGAAGATCGCAGCGCCATCGCCGCCTACCTCAAATCGCTGCCGCCGGTCCAAGGGCGCAAGCATCCATGAGATGCTTGCGCAAAACTCCCGTGATGGCGTCCCGGGACTAGACGTCGACGAGGTGAGCCTTCGTGCTCGGCGCTGCTGTCGCGCCGGAGATGTGAAATTGTGTGGCCGTCCGCGGAGCGTGTGTTAAACGGAAGGCGGCGGCCTCGCGTGTGGACGCCCGCAACTCAACAAATGGATGTACCGGAGGGTCCCGTGTACGCTAACTCCGTTCGCCTCGCGCTCGCGGCCTGCGCCATTGCGACCGCGGCCGTTGGCCAAGTCTATCCGTCGCGCCCCATCACCTTGATCGTGCCTTACGCCGCCGGCGGAAGCGTCGATGCGGTCGCACGCATCCTCGCGCCCAAGATCACCGAGCGCCTCGGCCAAAGTGTGGTGATCGAGAACGTCGCCGGCGCCGGCGGCATCGTCGGCACTCAGCGGGCGGCGCGGGTGGCCGGCGATGGCTACACGCTGCTGCTCTCGGTCGAGAGCACGATGGCGATCGCCAAGCTCGTTCAGCCATCGACGGTCCAATACGACAGCCAGAAGGATTTTTTGCCGATCTCGCTGATCGGTAGCTCGCCCCTCGTGCTCGCCGGGAAAAAGGAACTTCCGGCTAATACCACCGATGACTTGTTGAAGCTTCTGCGCGCCAATCCGGGCAAGTACAGCTATGCGACCTCCGGCACCGGCACCTCGTTGCACGTCGCGGGCGAGATGATCAACATTGAGGCCAAGGTCGCGATGGTGCACGTCCCCTACCGGGTCGGCGCCCAGATGGTGACAGATCTCGTCGGCAATCAGGTCGACCTCGCCATGCTCCCGCTGGTGATGGCGCTACCGAACTATCGCAGCGGCAACATCAAGGCGTTTGGAACCACCGAGCCCGACCGCTCGCCGGTGGCGCCGGACCTGCCCAGCCTGACCGAGCACCCCGACCTCAAGAACATCAACGTCACGGTCTGGTTCGGCTTGTTCGCGCCGGCCAAGACCGAGCCCGCCATCGTCGAGCGCTTGCACCAGGCGGTTGTGGCCTCGCTGCAGGATGCGGATGTGCGCGCGAAGCTCGCTGAGACGGGGCTGCGCATTGTCGGCAACAGCCCCGCGGAATTCGCCGCGTTCCTGGCGCAGGAGATCGAAAAGTTCTCAAGCGTCGTCAAGGCCGCGAACATCAAGGCGGAGTAGCGCCTTTGAGGCGGGGTCTCCCTGAGCCGAGGTGAACATGATTGAGGCGATCGATTTTTCAACGCGGCTTCGCGCTATTGCTGCGGCTCAGGGAAAGGAGCCATTCGACCTGCTCTTGACCGGCGGCCGGGTTGTCGATGTGGCCACGCTCGAGCTGCGCGAGGCGGATGTCGGCATCGTCGGCGCGATGATCGCGAGCGTCCATCCGCGCGGGCGCTTCACCGCCGCTCGCGACACCGATGAGCTAGGCGGCCGCACCGTCGCACCTGGATTCATCGACGGGCACGTGCATTTCGAATCCTCGCATATGGTGCCGCACCACTACGCCTCGGTGGTCGTGCCACAGGGCACTACGACGATCTTCTGCGACCCGCACGAGCTTGCGAATGTGCTCGGTACTGCCGGCGCGCGCTATGCGGTCGAAGCCAGCCGCGGCCTGCCGCTGCGCTTCATAGTGCAGGCCTCCTCGTGCGTGCCCGCAGCCCCAGGGCTGGAAATCTCGGGCGCCAATTTCGAGGCGCCGGAGATTGCGGAGCTTCTCTCCTGGCCTGAAATTGCCGGCCTCGCCGAGGTCATGGACATGCGCGCGGTGCTCGATGCTCATCCGCGCATGGTCGGGATTCTTCGCGAGGCGCTAGCCTCGGGCAAGATTATCGAGGGGCACGCACGAGGTCTCGCGGGTCCGGCTCTGCAGGCCTATGCGGCGGCCGGCATTTCGGCCGACCACGAGATCGTCTCGGGGAAAGATGCGCTGGAAAAACTGCGTGCTGGCCTGACGGTCGAGATCCGCGGCTCGCACGACTACCTATTGCCCGATGTGGTCAAGGCGATCAATTCGCTGCCGGTTGTTCCCACCAGTCTGACCGTCTGCACCGATGACGTCTTCCCCGACTATCTCGTCGATAAGGGCGGCATAAGCGATGTGCTACGGCGGTTGATTCGCAACGGCCTCGATCCGTTGCAGGCGATCCGATGCGCCACGATCAACAACTCGATTCGGCTGCGCCGGGAGGATTTGGGAATGGTCGCGGCCGGGCGGCGGGCGGACCTTGCCGTGCTCGTGGACCTCAGCGAAATCGCGGTCGAGGCGGTCTATGTCGGCGGCCGGCGCGTGGCGGCAAACGGCCGGATGCTCGAAGCACTGGCGGAGAAGGTCGCGCCGCCGCCGGCCACCACGATGAAGCTCGACCCCCTGTCGGCCGAGGACTTCCGCGTGCGCGTGCCGGGCATCACCGCGGGCCGCGCGGTCGTGCGTACGATCAAGGGCGCTCGTTTCAATTCATGGAGCGAGATCGAGGTCGAGGTGCGCGACGGCTTCGCGGTCGTTCCCGAGGACGTCAGCGTCATGACGGTCGCTCACCGGCACGGCCGGAGCAATCTCCAGCCGCAAACGACGATCATCGAGGGCTGGGATCGTTGGCGCGGCGCTTATGCCAGCTCGTATTCGCACGACTCGCACAACCTCGTCGTCTACGGATACGACGCGAGCGAGATGGCGCTCGCCGCCAATACGGTGATCGAAATGGGTGGCGGCATCGCCGTCGTGAAGGGCGGCCGCGTCATCGCCCGGATCGCTTATCCGATCGCCGGGCTCCTTTCGGATGAAAGTCCCGCCGAGGTCGCGCGCCAGCACAAGCGCATCGTGGAGGCCGCTGGCGAGATTTGCACGTGGCAACCGCCTTACCGGACGTTCAAGGCGCTCGAAGGCCAGAGTCTCGCCTGCAATCCTGGCCCGCACCTTACCGACCAGGGCCTGACCGACGGCGAGACCAAAGACATCCGCAAGATCGTTGTCCGAGCGGCGTGAGGGCAAGGCGGACAGAAGGTGTCCGAATCTCAGAACGCCTTGAAGGTGATGATGGTGCGCGTATCTTGGATGCCCGGGATCGTCTGCACCTTCTCGTTCACGAAATGGCCGATGTCCGTCTTCTCTTCGACGTAGAATTTCACCAGCAGGTCGTAATCGCCGGCGGTCGAATAGATCTCGGATGCGAGCTCGGCGTCGGCGAGCTTGTTCGCAACCTCGTAGGATTTGCCGAGTTGGCACTTGATCTGGACGAAGAAGGGGACCATTCGCGCCTCCGTGCGGCGCTCGGCCGCGCCGCGCAATCCAGCAAATACGGGTGCAGGAGGCAAGGGCCGGCAGCTCATGGTATCGTCACGCATGGGCGGGGATGTTCATGGACTTGAGCGAAGCGGTCGCATGATGCACGTTGATCTTCGCCTCTATGCACTGGTCGATCCCGAGCGCGCCAACGGCCGCGACCTCGCGGTGCTCGCGCGGCTCGTCGCGCAGGGCGGCGCGACGCTGGTGCAGCTGCGGGACAAGCACACTAACACGCGGCGCATGGTCGATCGCGCGCGGGCCATCAAGGCGGCGTTGGCGCCGCTTGGCGTGCCATTGCTGATCAACGATCGCATCGATGTGGCGCTCGCCTCGGGCGCTGACGGCGCCCATGTCGGGCAGGAGGACATGGCAGTCGAGGACGCGCGCCGGCTTCTCGGCGCCGACGCTATCATCGGACTTTCGGTCAAGACCGTCGAGCAGGCCGAGGCGGTGCCGATCGAGCTTCTCGACTATGCCGGCATCGGCGGCGTGTTTGCGACCTCCTCGAAGGACAATCCAGACCCGCCGATCGGCCCCGCCGGGTTGAGCCGCATCGTGGGCGTGTTTCGCAGGCGCTCCCCCGAATTCCCGCTGTGCGCCATTGCCGGAATCGACGCCCGCAATGCCGGCGAGGTCATTGCCGCCGGCGCCGATGGCGTCGCCGTGATCTCGGCGCTCTCGCTCAAGGACGACCCGCGCGCTGCGGCCCGGCAACTGCGCGGCGTCGTGGACGACGCACTCGTGCAGCGGGGGGCAGGATGACGCCGATTGCGCTGACCATCGCCGGCTCGGATTCGGGCGGCGGCGCCGGCATCCAGGCCGATTTGAAAACGTTCTCGGCGCTCGGCGTCTACGGCGCCTCGGTTATCACTGCGCTCACCGCGCAGAACACCAAGGGCGTGACTGCCATCCACGACGTGCCGGCGGACTTCGTCGCCGCGCAAATGGATGCGGTTTTCTCCGATCTCGCCGTCGGCGCGGTCAAGATCGGAATGGTATCCCAGCGCGCGGTCATCGAAGCGATTGCGGCAGGGCTTGAGCGCTGGCGGCAGAGCAAGGTGGTCGTCGATCCTGTCATGATCGCAACCTCCGGCGACAAGCTTCTTGCCGCCGATGCAATCGATGTCCTCAAGCGCGTGCTCATCCCGCGCGCGCTCGTCGTGACGCCGAATCTGCCCGAGGCGGCGGCGCTGCTCGATCAACCGATCGCCCGCAACGAAGCCGAGATGCGCGAACAAGGCGAGCGGTTGCTTGGGTTGGGGCCGCAGGCGGTGCTCATCAAGGGCGGTCACGGCAGCGGCCCCGAGAGCGTCGATCTCCTGATCGGATCCGACACATTCGCGCGCCTGGCGGCCGACCGCATCGTGACGGAGAATACCCACGGCACCGGCTGCACGCTTTCCTCGGCAATCGCCGCCGGTCTCGCCAAGGACCTTTCTCTGACCGAAGCCGTGGGCGCCGCCAAGCGATACGTGACGGACGCGCTTGTTGCCGCCGACCGAATCAAGATCGGCTCCGGCCACGGCCCGTCGCACCATTTCCACGCCTGGTGGTGAGGAACAGGCGGCGAGGTCGGCGCGACTCTACGCCTTCGCCTTCACTACCTTCTGCCGCTGCTCGCCGAGCCCGTCGATGCCGAGCGTGACCACATCGCCGGCCTTGAGAAATTTCGGCTGCGGCTTCATGCCGAGCCCAACGCCGGGCGGCGTGCCGGTAAGGATGACGTCTCCCGGCCGCAGCACGAAATATTGCGAGCAGCACCAGACGAGATGTCGGCAATCGAAGATCATGGTGCTGGTGTTGCCGCGCTGGCGCTTCTCGCCGTTGACGTCGAGCCACATGCTCAGGCGCTGCGGATCCCTGATCTCATCCTTGGTGACCAGGCACGGGCCCAGCGGGCCGAAGGTCTCGGCGCTTTTGCCTTTGATCCACTGCCCGGAGCGCTCAAGCTGAAAGACCCGCTCTGACACGTCGTTGGCCAGGCAATAGCCGGCGACCACATCCAGCGCCTTGTCTTTGGACAGATAATGCGCGCGCTGGCCGATGACGATTGCAAGCTCGACCTCCCAGTCGAGCTTGCTCGAATCCTTCGGGATGATCGTATTGTCGTTCGGCCCGCAGATGCAGGACGTTACCTTGTTGAAGATGATCGGCTCTTTGGGAATGGGCGCGCCGGTCTCGGCGGCGTGGTCGGAATAGTTGAGGCCGATGGCAATGAGATTGCCGACCTCGCCGACGCAGGGGCCAAGGCGCGGATTGCCGCGTACGAGCGGCAGCTTCTCGATCGCCGCTTTGCGAACCTTGGCGAGCCCTTTGGGAGAGAGCGCCTCGCCGGCGATATCCGGCACCACTTTCGAGAGGTCGCGGATGCGTCCTTTCGAATCGATGATTCCAGGTTTTTCGCGGCCGCTTGGGCCGAAGCGGACGAGCTTCATGGATTCTCCTTGGGGGCTTATCGCCGTTTGGCACGGAAGCGTGCCAGGGCCGCGGATGATGCGTCGGGTCCCCCCCAAGGGGCAAGGAAAGCGGCCTATCGTCCAAGTGTGCTCCCGAGAGCGGCTTTGCCCTCTATGGCTGTTGCCTATGGGCAACAGATGCGCGGATATCGTTCAAGCGTGCCTATTTACGCGGCGTTTTCATTTGCAATGGGCGCTCTCGGCGGACAGATTAGCGTCATGCACCTGGCTCGCGCGCCTAGCTGCAAGCGACGCGGGTTCGGGGGCCCACACGATGGCAAGTCCTCTCCTCAGGGCTTTGCCGGGTTATCGGGTTAAATTGGGGGGTGCGACGGGGCCGGCGTCAGCTGGCCTCGTTCGCGTTTGGGGCTAGATCTTCAAGCCCGGCCATGCGACCTCGTCACATCACGCCGGGATAGACGCCGCCGTCGATGAGCAGGCTCTGCCCGGTGATATAGCCGGCCTGCGCCGAGCACAAAAAGGCGCAAGCCGCGCCGAACTCGACCGCCGTGCCGAATCGCTTGGCCGGCACGCTCGCCATCCGCTCGGTTCTTGCCGCCTCGATCGAGATGCCCCGCTTCTTGGCAGTGATCGCCATGTTCGAGGCGAGTCGCTCGGTGTCGAAAGCGCCGGGCAGGAGAAAATTGATGGTGACGTTGGAGGCGGCGACCGAGCGCGCGACGCCGGCGAGAAACGCGGTCAAACCCGCGCGTGCGCCCGAGGAGAGATCGAGTCCCCACAGCGGCATCTTCACCGATCCCGACGTGATGTTGACAATGCGGCCGAATTTTTTGGTGCACATCGAATCGATGACCTTCTGCGTGAGCTCGATCGCGACCACCATGTTGGCGATGACACCGTCGATCATCTGTGCCCGCGTGAGCTCGCGAAAATCCCGAAAAGGCGGACCCGCGTTGTTGTTCACCAAAATGTCGGGCTCGGGGCAGGAGCCGAGCAGCGCCGCTTGTCCCGCGGGCGTAGCGACGTCGGCTACCACCGCGGTCACCTTGGCGCCGGTCGACTGCCGCAGCTCGGCCGCCGTGGCCTCGAGCGCTTCGCTGTCGCGCCCGTTGACGGTGACCTCGCAGCCGGCTTGAGCGAGCGCAAACGCGCAGCCGCGCCCAAGCCCGCGGCTCGAGGCACACACAATGGCCTTACGGCCGGAAATCCCGAGTTCCATGGGTCGGTCCGAGCGCTATAGGGGAGGGAATGATTTGCGATTGTACACTTTCGCACCCGCGTCATGTCCATACATCGCGCAGCTCTATCCCGTAGCCTGGATTGAGCGAAGCGAAATCCGGGGCCGGCGATTGCCCGCATTTCGCCATAGCACGTCGAAGGCGCGCGTAAACGTACTTATGGCTCAATGCGGGCTACATCAACCGGCGGCGGGACTGGGTGTGAGTGGCCTTGCCGGGGAGGGCATCGCGGCGCTACCGTTGCTTGCGATGCAACCATCAGCCGATCGGGTGCTACCGACCGCCGCCGATGTCGATGCGGCCGCGCGGCGGCTTGCCGGCGTTGCTCTGCGCACGCCGCTATTGACGTCGCCGGTGCTCGATGCGCTCACCGGCGCGCGTGTGTTTCTCAAGGCGGAGACGCTGCAGCGCACCGGCTCGTTCAAGTTCCGCGGCGCCTACAACAAGCTCTCCTCCATCCCCCAGGGTGAGCGCGCGGGTGGCGTGGTGGCTTTTTCCTCGGGAAATCACGCCCAGGGCGTCGCGGCGGCGGCGCAGCTTCTCGGCATGCCGGCCGTCATCGTCATGCCGTCCGATGCACCCCGCCCCAAGCGTGAGCGTACCGCGGCGCTGGGCGCGGAAGTGGTGCTCTACGACCGCGCACGCGAAGACCGAGCGGCCATCGCCGGCGAGATCGCCGAGAAACGCAACGCCGCATTGGTGCCCCCCTATGACGACCCGCTGATCATCGCCGGACAGGGGACGGCAGGGCGCGAGATCGTCGAAGATCTGGCGGCGCAGGGCTTGGTGCCCGACATCATCGCGGTGACGGCATCGGGCGGCGGGCTGACTGCGGGTATCGCGCTTGCGGTGAAGGCGCGCATGCCTCAGGCCCGCCTCTATACCGCGGAGCCCGAGGGCTTCGACGATCATGCGCGTTCCTTCAAGAGCGGACGGCGGGAAAAGAATGCGGCGCTCACCGGCACCATCTGCGACGCGCTGATGGCGCAAACGCCCGGCGAGCTGACCTTTGCCATCAACCGCGAACTAGTGGCAGCCGGCGCCGCTGTCAGCGACGAGGAAGTGGCCGCGGCCGTCGCATTTGCCTTCCGCGAGCTCAAGCTTGTCGTGGAACCCGGCGGCGCGGCTGCGCTTGCCGCGCTCATGTCGGGCAAGATCGATGTGAAGGGCAAAATCGCGGTCGCGGTCCTCTCCGGCGGCAACGTCGATCCGGACCTGTTCTATCGGCTCGTGGCTTGATCGGCCCACCGCCGGACGACACAGAGCCGAGAGTAGACTTGTGTCCCAGATGCGGTGCGGCGCGAGACGAAGTGGAGCGGTGCACCGCTGATCCGGGACCGTCACGGACTGAGACGATCCCGGGTCTGCAGCGCACCACTTCGTGCTGCGCTGCGCCCGGGACAGGTCCTCGACCCGACGCGGATGCCACAGAGGGCGCTCTCGCAATTGCTGT
>DATNNX010000032.1:0-25303 GCA_035601615.1 Xanthobacteraceae bacterium | reverse complement strand
CAAACCGGATGGCCTGTTGCTCGCGGCGCTCGCGGGCGGCGAGACGTTGACCGAGTTGCGCCAAGCCTTTGCGGCTGCGGAAGCCGAGATCGAGGACGGTGTATCGCCGCGCGTCATTCCGTTTCCGGACCTACGCGAGATGGGAGGGCTGCTTCAGCGCGCGGGTTTTGCTCTGCCGGTGACGGACATAGATCGGGTCACGGCGCGCTACGCATCGCCAATTTCCTTGATGCACGACCTGCGCCGCATGGGTGCGACGAACGCCCTGCTAGAGCGTAGCCGGCGGCCGCTCAGGCGCACGACGTTGACCCGGATGATGCAAATCTATGGCGAGCGTTTTGCCGATTCCGACGGCCGCATTCGGGCGACGTTCGAAATCATCTGGCTGTCCGGCTGGGTCCCGCACGAAACCCAGCAGAAGCCGCTCGCGCCGGGCTCGGCGCGCCGACGATTGGCCGATGCACTCGGGGCGAAGGAAATCCGGCTGCCACGCGATGACGATCGTTAGTTCGAGTTGAGGAGCAGCCCAGCGCAAGCCATCTGGCGCCCTGGTTTGCCGTTCTTCGATTTCACAACAGCGTCATCAAATGGGCGATGAGCGGCTCGTCGGCAGGCGGCATCGGGTAATCGCGCAATCGATTGCAGCGCACCCATGCCAAGTTCTGGCCTTCCAAGGGCGTCACCGTTCCCTGCCAACGTCGGCATACATAGAGCGGCATCAGCAGATGGAAATCCGGATAGGTGTGGCTGGCGAAAGCGAGCGGTACAAGGCACTCCTCCTCGACAATGATTCCCAGTTCCTCTTTAAGCTCGCGCATCAAAGTATCCTCGGGCCGCTCACCCGCATCGATCTTGCCACCGGGAAATTCCCACAAACCGGCCATCGGCCTGCCGGCTGGTCGCTGTGCGATCAGTACCCGCGCGTCCGTGTCCACGAGGGCGCAGGCCGCGACGAGGACGAGCTTCACGTTCACGAGGTTCCAGACCGAGGCTGGAAGCCAGCATTGACGACGCTGGGATAGAATGACAGGCGCTCTCCCGTCGCAACATTTTGATGAACGGGCGAGTACATCTCACGATCTCCATGCCCCAAATCGCCTCAGGAGCGATAACCGCCATTGATGGCGACATACTGCTTAGTCAGGTCGCAGGTCAGCACCCGGTCGCGACCGCGACCAAGCCCCAGCGCAACCTTGAGCGTAATCTCGGGCCTCTTCATCACCGCCGAGACCGCGGCCTCGTCATACGAGGGATCGCGCTCGCCTCGGTGAGCGACGCGGATGCCGCCGAACCAAATCGAAAGCCGGTCGCGGTCGGCGCGCTCCCCGGCTTTGCCGACCGCCATCACCACGCGGCCCCAATTCGCATCTTCGCCGGCAATGGCGGTCTTGACCAGCGGGGAATTGGCGATCGACAGTGCGATTTTCCGCGCCGACGATTTCGAAACGGCGCCCTCGACGATGATCTCGACTAGCTTGCGCGCGCCCTCGCCGTCGCGGGCCACCTGTTCGGCCAAATCGGCGAGCACTGCGTCGAATGCCTTGCGGAATGCCGGAAGCCGCGGATCGGATATCTTCGCTATCTTCGGCGCCCCGCGCATGGCGGCGGCTCCGGTCGCGAACGCCAGCAGCGTGTCCGAAGTCGAGGTGTCCCCGTCGACTGTCACCGCGTTGAAACTGTCGGCCACGCCTTGCTTGAGCAAGTATTGGAGCACGCGCGACGAGATCGGCGCATCGGTGAAGACGAAGGAGAGCATTGTAGCCATGTCCGGGGCGATCATGCCCGCGCCCTTGGCGATGCCGCAGATGGTAACCGGCGCGGCGCCGATCCGCGCCATGGCGGCGGCGCCTTTCGGAAAGGTGTCGGTGGTCATGACCGCCTTCGCAGCCTCGTGCCAAGCAGTGGGCGCGGCGCTTGCGATCAGCCGATCCATGACCATGCCAAACCTAGTCGCGTCGAGCGGCTCGCCGATCACGCCGGTGGACGCGAGAAATACGTGAGAGGGTTTGCATCCCGCGGCGCTGGCCGCGATGTTGGCCGTGAGTCTGGTCGCCTGGCGCCCGGACTTGCCGGTAAAAGCGTTGGCATTGCCCGAATTGACGACAAGCGCGCTTGCAACGCCGGCCTTAAGATGCGCGCGGCACCAATCGACCGGAGCGGAGGGGCATTTCGAGCGTGTAAAAACGCCAGCGACGGTCGTGCCTTGATCGAACAGCGCCAGGAGCACGTCGGTGCGCCCGGCATAGCGGATACCGGCAGCGGCGGTCGCCAGCTTGACACCCGCCACCGGCGGCATGTCGGGAAACTGCGCAGGAGCAAGCGGCGAGATGGTGAGCGCCATATGAGCGACCGCGGCGCGAGTCAGTTCTTCTCCTGCTCAGTCGCCTTGTCGAGGCGCTCGACTTTCGCACTCTGGCGCAGCTTTGTGATGAACTCGGTTTGCGCCTTGCGCGCCAAATAGGCTTCGATCTGATCCTTCACCTTGTCGAATTCCGGCGGCTGCTTGGTGCGCTTGTCCTCGATCTTGATCACGTGCCAGCCAAACTGCGTTTTGACCGGGTTCGAGAGCTGTCCCGGATACATCTTGAAAGCCACATCGGCGAATTCGGGCACCATCTGATCCTTGGTGAAGTAACCCAGGTCGCCGCCCTCCGCGGCGCCGGGATCCTTGGATTTTTCCTTGGCCAGCGCTGCAAAATCAGCGCCGCTCTTGAGTTGCTCGAGCACCTTCTTCGCCTCGTCTTCGTCGTCGACCAGGATGTGACGGGCACGAACTTCTTCTTGGCCGGCCATCGATCGCACCGCTTCATCGTAGGTCTGGTGCAAGGCTTCGTCAGTGAGGGCAATCTTGGCTTCCCGCTGCAGCTCGTATCCCATCAGCAGCTTGTTGCGCAGGAACGCCAGACGCCGCTTGAAGTCAGGATCCTCGCCGAGATTTTTCTTGTCGGCAGCTTGCGTGACCATAATGATGTCGGCGAGATAGGAAATCAGATGTTCGCGCTTGGCTTCCGGCGACGTCGCCTGCATGTCGGCGCCCATGTCCTCTTCGGCGAGCGCTAGATCGCCCTGCGTGATGTCGATACCGTTGACGCGCGCGATGACCGGGTCGGAGGCGGAGGCTGGCGCTTCCGAGGATGAGTTTCTAGAGCAGCCCGAGGCGGCTGGCACGATGAAAAGCAATGCCGCGAGTGTGGCGAACGCGATTGGCCGCCGGCGCGGCGCGGAACGGGGCAGCACGTGAGGGCAGGTCATGGCGTGGTCCTGGATCGAGCGGCCATTGGAAAGCGCGCCGGAGAGTTAGGGAAAACGGCGCTGCTTGGCAATTGCTAAGGGAGATTGTGACGAGAACGTGAGCGTCTGGCCGGCCGATTGACAAGGGTGTGACCCCCTCCTATCTCTCCAGAAGTCTGGCCGATCCGACCGCAAGCCGCCGCCGTTCTGCATGAAAGATGATCGAAAAGTGCGGCATTTTCCGCATGATGCTCGCAGGCAGGCGCTCTTGCGAAAATCGTCTTCTGCCGCGGCGTTTCCTCCCCGTCGGATTTGGTAAGGTGTGGCATTCACACCTGAGAGGACGCGAAGGACTCATTGCATGATCGGCGCCATTGCCCGCAAGCTGTTCGGCTCTTCGAACGAGCGGCGCATCAAGTCCTATTTTCCGCGGGTCGCGGCAATCAACGCGCTGGAGCCGCAGCTTGAGGGTCTCTCAGATGAGGCGCTGCGTGCCCGCACCGACGCATTCAAGGAGCAGCTGACGGAGGGAGCGAGCCTCGACGACATTTTGGTCGAGGCATTTGCCACCTGCCGCGAGGCGGCCAAACGCACGCTTGGGCAACGGCACTTCGACGTGCAGCTCATCGGCGGGATGATCCTGCACGAGGGGCAGATCTCGGAAATGAAAACCGGCGAAGGCAAGACGCTGGTGGCGACGCTGCCGGTCTATCTTAATGCGCTGGCCGGGCGCGGCGTGCACGTCGTGACGGTGAATGATTACCTGGCCAAGCGCGACGCCGAATGGATGGGGCAGATTTACAATTTCCTCGGGCTGACTGTCGGTGTCATCGTCCACGGGCTGGACGACGAGCAGCGCAAGCGCGCTTACGACGCCGACGTGACCTACGGCACGAATAACGAGCTTGGCTTCGATTATCTCCGCGACAATATGAAATATCGGCTCGAGGACATGGTCCAGCGGGGGCACATCTACGCCATCGTGGACGAAGTCGACTCGATCCTGATCGACGAAGCGCGAACCCCGCTGATCATCTCAGGTCCGTTGGATGATCGTTCAGAGTTCTACAATACGATCGACGCCTATATCCCGAAGCTCGACAAGGCCGACTACGAAGTCGACGAGAAGCAGCGCACGGTGACGCTGACCGAAGTCGGCATGGAGAATATGGAGCAGATGCTGCGCCGCGACGGTCTGCTCAAGGGGCACTCGCTCTACGACGTGGAGAACGTCTCGACCGTTCACCACGTCAACCAGGCCATGAAGGCACATAAGCTGTTCCATCGCGACAAAGACTACATTGTACGCAACGGCGAGGTGGTGATTATCGACGAGTTCACCGGCCGCATGATGCCAGGACGGCGCTATTCCGAGGGACTGCACCAAGCACTGGAGGCGAAGGAGCGCCAGCCTGTTCAACCGGAAAATCAGACGCTCGCTTCGATCACCTTCCAGAACTACTTCCGCATGTACGAGAAACTCGCGGGAATGACCGGGACGGCGATGACAGAGGCCGATGAGTTCATCGACATCTACAATCTGGAAGTGATCGAAGTTCCGACCAATATGCCGATGATTCGCGTCGACGAGGACGACGAGGTCTATCGCACTGCGGCGGAAAAGTACCGCTCGATCCTTGCCTTGATCGAGGATTGCAAGCAGCGCGGTCAACCGGTGCTGGTCGGCACAACCTCAATCGAGAAATCGGAACAATTGGCCGAGATGCTACGCCAGCGCGGATGGGAGCAGCACGACTTCTCTGATTCGAATGCCTTTGCCGCGCTCTATTCGGATGACGATGGGGCTTCCAAGGCGAAGGTGTTCGCTATCCTCAACGCGCGTTATCACGAACAGGAGGCTTACATCATAGCCCAGGCTGGCGTCCCCGGCGCGATTACGATTGCCACCAATATGGCCGGGCGGGGCACCGACATCCAATTGGGCGGCAATGCCGACATGCGCATTCGCCAAGAGCTGAACGACGTCGCTCACGAAAATGGCGATCACGCGCGGCGGGCGGCCGATATCCGTGCCCAGGTGGCGCGGCTCAAGGAGAAGGCACTCACGGCCGGCGGCCTTTACGTGCTCGGCACCGAGCGGCACGAGAGTCGGCGCATCGACAACCAGCTGCGGGGGCGCTCGGGCCGGCAGGGCGATCCTGGACACTCCAAGTTCTTCCTGTCGTTGGAAGACGACCTGATGCGGATCTTTGGGACCGACAAGCTCGACAGCATGCTGCAGCGCCTGGGACTCAAGGAGAACGAGGCAATCGTCCATTCCTGGATCAACAAGGCGCTGGAGAAGGCGCAGCAAAAGGTGGAGGCACGCAACTTCGACATCCGCAAGAACCTGCTCAAGTTCGACAATGTGATGAACGATCAGCGCAAGGTGATCTTCGAGCAGCGGATTGAGTGGATGCGGGACGAGGCGGTCAACGAGGTCGTGGCCGACATGCGCCACGCTGCAATAGAAGACTTGTTCGCCAAGCACGTTCCCGAAAACGCTTATCCCGAGCAGTGGGACACCAAGGGGCTGCGGGACGAGCTCAAGCGCATCCTGGATCTAGACCTGCCGGTCGACGAATGGGCGAAGGAGGAAGGCATCGCCGATGAAGAACTCCTCTCCCGCATCGAGCAGCGTGCGGATGAGCACATGGCGGCGAAGGTCGCGCAATGGGGCGTCGACGTGATGCGCTACGTCGAGAAATCGATCCTGCTGCAGACCCTTGACCACCTCTGGCGCGAGCACCTGGTCATTCTGGAGCATCTGCGTCAAGTCATCGGCCTGCGCGGCTATGGACAGCGCGATCCGCTCAATGAGTACAAGGCCGAGGCCTTCAATCTGTTCGAAACCATGAGCACCAATCTGCGCGAGGCGGTGACGTCGCAGCTCATGCGAGTCGAGATCAGGGCGGCACCGCCGCCGGAGGAGCCGGCGAGCCTGCCGTATATGGAGGCGCACAAGATCGATCCTTCGACCGGCGAAGACGAACTCGCACTCGCGCGGGCGGGCGCGGAGACGCTCGCCCGCCATGGGATCACGGCCGGCGCAGCGACAGCGCCTGAGCGCAATCCGAACGATCCTTCAAGCTGGGGCAAGGTCGGCCGCAACGAGAGCTGTCCCTGCGGCTCTGGCAAGAAATATAAGCACTGTCACGGGCGGTTCGCCTGAGGGGCACAACACGACAGGAGGAGCGAGGGCGGAACTGAGGATCGTCCTCGAAGGATATCGGTGTTGTGTTTGATCTAATTCCAGGCGCCGAAGCGGCCGTCGAAACCGCCCGAAGGCACGGTCGGCGCGGCCCCGTTGAGCGGGCCCGTGGTGCTGGCCGTATTTCGCTCCGGCTCGCCATGGGTTTCGTCTTTCGACGCGGAAGCTTTGGCCGTACTGGCAGCCTTGGCCTCTCCCGATTGCTCGAGCCTCGGCCGTGGTTCGCCAGCCCCGCTTTGCCCGACCTTCGCAGCCGCGGCGCCCTTCCGCTTTGATGGGGGAGTCTCAGAGGCTTGGCTGGCAGGGGCACCCTGATCCTCGCTCTTGGACCCGAAAAGCTTGCTGAAGAAGCCGCCCATTCCGCCTGAGCTCGTCGGCGCCGCGGAGGCGACCTGCACGGTTGAATTGGGCGCGGGAACCAATCTTGATTCCGCTGAAGCGAGGTTGAATACATTCGCGCCCATGCTCGCGCCCCCAGTCTCGCGCTCGGCGGGCGGGTTGACGTGAGGTGGGATCGTGCCCGCGGCAGTGCGAATTGTCGCGCCGGGGCCGCCGTGGGTCTTCACGGCCGTCAGGAAGGTTGCATTCATGCCGCCGTCGACGCCCATTTTGACCGGCGCGGCGGGCGTGCCGCGGTTGATGAGTTCGGCGGTCTGAATATCGTCGCGGCGCTGCTTCTCTCTGACTGCGGCCGCGATCTCCTCGGGGACTTTATAGGCCGGGCATTGATCGGCAGGACTGAATTTAGCGGACGCTTCGGCGTCGAACACGTAGCGCTTCTCGCACACGTCGACCTTCGGCTCGTGACGCGTGACCTCGAAGTGATCGTAGCCCTGCTTGAGCATTTTCCAGAACGCCATGTGCGGCGAATTGCGATGCCTCGCCATGTTGAGCGGCGTCATCCGGAACGGATAGGCCTGGATTTGGAAGGACTTCTGGCCGCCGAAGAACGATTCGCGCGCGAGCGAGTAAATCTCTGCGATCTGCTCATCGGTCATCGCATAGCAGCCGGCTGAAGAGCAGTCGCCGTGGATCATCAGAAACGCACCGGTGCGCCCGTTCGCTCGATCGTAAGCGTTGGGGAAACCGGTATTGATCGCGAGATAATAATTGGAATTCGGGTTCATTAGGCCCGGAGTGATGGTGTAGAAGCCTTCCGGCGCCTGCCGGTCGCCTTGCTTGAACTTGGGACCGAGGTCGCCCGACCAGCGGCAAATCGGATAGGTGTTAAGGAGGGCAAAGCGCCCGCTCTTGTCCTCTTTCCAGATCTCAAGCTCCGATTCTTCTTTGAAGATGCGCACCAGAATCGGCGATTCCCTCGCCATGTTCTTGCTTTCGATCTCGGCCATCATGCGGTCCGACAGCGGCTGCATATGGCGGCCGCTGATGGCAGACGTGCCGTCCGTGTCGCAACTGGCAAGCGCTGACGCCGCCGCGATCGCAGCTGACGCCAAGAGTGCGCGCAGCAAAGGCCCGCGATTCAACTGAAAGCTCCCCCGACCGTTAGGCTTCCCCAAGCCTCCCGCTGCCTGATTGCGATCCGCCGTCTGCGATGGCGGAGCGCCGATCAGGCTTGCCGCAAGCGAATGGAGGCGCGATCTCGCAGTGCAAAGCGCCCCGTGATTTGCCCACGGCTGCGGCAAGCTAGGCCAAGACTTGGGTAAGATCAGGGCAAAGCTCGAGAATCCCCTTTTCGGAGATTCCTTTAAAAAACAAGCATTTGCTGCGTTTTCGAGGGCGCCCAGCGGGGCCGATATCCTCACCCCAACATGCGCCCGATGGCGAGGAATTTCTCGCGGCGCTGGCGGCGAACGGTCTCCCGGTCCAGGCCGGCAAGTTCCTCAAGCGCATACGTGATGGCCTCCCCGGCCGAGGCGATCGCGGCCGCCGGGTCGCGATGGGCACCCCCAGCCGGCTCCGCGACGATCTGATCGATGACTCCGAAGCGCATCATGTCATCGGCGGTGATCTTCAAACTGGTCGCCGCCTCCTGCGCTTTCGACGTGTCGCGCCATAGGATCGAAGCGGCACCCTCCGGCGAGATCACGGTGTAAATCGCGTGCTCGAGCATCAGGACTCGGTTGGCGGACGCAATCGCAATGGCCCCCCCGGAGCCGCCTTCCCCGATAATGACCGCGATGTTCGGCACCCCGAGTTCGAGACTAGCATCGGTCGAGCGCGCAATGGCCTCAGCTTGGCCGCGTTCCTCCGCGCCGATGCCCGGATACGCCCCAGCCGTGTCGACCAGCGACAGGACCGGAATCCCGAAGCGATCAGCCATCTGCATCAGCCGCTCCGCCTTGCGGTATCCTTCCGGCCGGGCCATCCCGAAATTGTGCTTCAGGCGGCTTTCGGTCGATGAACCCTTCTCATGCCCTATGACGCAGATGCTCTCGCCACGGAAACGTCCGAAGCCGCCGACGATGGCCACGTCCTCACCAAATCTGCGGTCCCCCGCCAGCGAAATGAAATCGGTAATCAGGGCCGCGACATAATCGAGGCAATGGGGACGCTCCGGATGGCGAGCGACCTGGGTTTTTTGCCAGGGCGTGAGCTCCGCGTACAGCTCCTTGAGCGTCTGTGCCGCTTTGTTCTCCAGGCGGGAGATCTCTTCGCTGATCGCGGCCGCACTGTCCGCGCTCTCCAGCGCTCGCAGTTCCGCCACCTTGGCCTCGATTTCTGCCACCGGCTTTTCGAAGTCGAGATAGCTGCGCATGGAGAGGCTCTCAGGCAGTTCTCGCCGGAGAATGGCTAGCGCGTCTCGGGCACACCATAGCGTGCACATTCCTCAGCAATGTCGGCCTGAAGCGCCTTGGCCGCGGCCAAGTCGGCCTCGCCGGAGGGATCGCCATTCTTCACTCGCGCCAAGCCGCGTCCGTAGAGCGCGAAGGCAAGCTTCGGGTTGGTTCGCAGGATCGCGTCGTAGTCGGAAACGGCTGCATCGAAATGGCTCATTTTCAGAAAGATGAAACCGCGGCTCTCGAGCGTCGCGGCGTTGTTGGGCATCAGCCGGAGCGCTTCGTTGCAGTCGGCGAGCGCCGGCTTGAGAATGCCAACAACCGCGCGCGCCCAGCACCGGTTGTCGAAGACGGCAGCGAAATCCGGTTTAAGCCTGATCGCCTGGTTGTAATCATCGATGGCGTGATCGTAGCGGTTCCTGCCCAGCTGCGCGTTGCCGCGGTTGAAGTAAGCCTCAGCGGAGGGCTTGAGCTTGATCGCTTGGTCGTAATCCGAAATGGCCCGGTCGTACTCGTTCTTGCGCTCGTGAGCCACGCCGCGATTGTTGTAGGCCACGGCGAATTTCGGGTTGAGCTTGATGGCTTGGTTGTAGTCCTGAATGGCGCGATCATAATCACCCTTCACTCGGTAACCGATGGCGCGATTGTTGAAGGCCTCCGCGAGCTTCTCGCTTCTATCGCGGGCCGCTTTGATAACCGCGGAACAACCGTCGATTCGCTGATCGACCGACACCGCGTCCTCGCCTTCGCACCAGGCCCGCTCCTGGGGCGTCTGTGCGAGCACCGGCGCACCGGCCAACAAGCCGCCAGTCACTAGCCAGCAGAGACGCTTTGCCGCCAAGACAGGCATCGGCAACTCCATCGTTTGTGGCGCTCAAGCTAATCATGTCAGACTGCATTGTCATTCGTCCGCTAGCGGGTGCAGCTCGCGCACCAACCCTTTCAGGCGTTCCTCGAGCACATGCGTATAGATTTGGGTCGTGGAGATATCAGCGTGACCCAGCAGCGTCTGTACCACCCGAAGATCGGCTCCGTTGTGCAGAAGATGGCTGGCGAAGGCATGGCGCAGCACGTGCGGGCTCACCTCGCGGAGTCCCGCCGCGGCGGCAAGCGCCTTGAGGTCGCGGGCAAAATGCTGGCGCGTCAGGTGCCCCGCTTGGCTGAAGGAGGGAAAAAGCCATTTCGTCTCCCGGCGAGAATTCGCCGACCACAGAAGCGTGAGGTACTCGTGCATGGCTCTCTTGGCCGCCTCGTTGAGCGGCACCAGGCGCTCCTTGTTGCCCTTGCCTCGCACCGCGAGCATGCGCGCATTGCGCTGGGCCGCAGACATCGGCAGCGCCACAAGTTCGGAAACCCGCAATCCGGTTGCGTAGAGCACCTCGATCAAGCAAGTGAGCCGGGCGGCGCGAAGCCGCTTCGGCGCGGGCTGGTCCACCCGATCCATGCTGGTCCGCGCCTGCGCCAGCAGGCGGTCCACCTCGGTGATGCTGAGCACCTTAGGTAGTGCACGGTTTCGTTTCGGCCCCTCGAGGACCGCGGAGGGATCATCGGCGCGGCGCCCTTCCGCATACAGGAAACGGTAGAGCTGGCGGATGGCCGAGAGCCGTCGCGCTACCGACGATGCCGCGAAGCGACGCTTGGCAAGTGAGCCGAGATAAGCACGCAGATCGTCTGTCGAAGCGCGGGCGATGGTGCATCCGGTTTTGCCGAGTTCCGCGGACAAATCGGCGAGATCGCGGCTATAAGCGGCAAGCGTGTTCTTGGCTGCTCCGCGCTCGGCCGCAACCATGTCGAGAAACAGCTCGATTAGCGCCTGGTCGGAATCTTTGGCCGTCGGGGCCATTCGGAGCTGGGTTTAGGGCTGTTTGGCGAACTTGTCCGGCGGAATCGAGACCGTAATCTCGCGCGGCTTAGGATCAAACCAGGTCGCGAGCATGAACATGGCGCCATAAGCCAGCCCTCCCAGGACGCCGATGAGAGTGAGGAATCGCAGCAGGCTCGGCATGGTTCTATCTCGGTCGGCAAACTTTGCACAAAACAATGGAGAAACTAGGACATGCTAACGATCGTCTTCCGAGAGATCGATCGCGACCGTGCCTCAAACATGGTTAATAGCGCGGCACCGGTGTGCTACGAAGGCGCTGGCCAGTAGCGAGCTCGACAGAAAGATCGCCTGAGACGCGGGTTTCGTCGGTGCCGGAGCAAGCCCAGCAGGATTGAGGAATATGCCGCAGGGCGCAACACACGATCTCGCCACGCGGCCGGAGACTGCGGTCACGACGGCGCTTGGCCAGCGCTCGATCGTGCTCGTGGGGATGATGGGTTCTGGTAAGTCGTCGATCGGCCGCCGAGTGGCGCTGCGGCTTGGCATTCCGTTTGTCGACGCCGATGCGGAGATTGAACAAGCGGCTGGCATGAGCATCAGCGATATTTTCGCCGTCCGAGGCGAGGCGGAATTCCGCGCGGGCGAAGCGCGCGTCATCGCCCGCCTGCTGGAGGGGGGTCCGCAAGTGCTGGCCACTGGCGGCGGAGCCTTCATGAACGCGGACACCCGCACTGCCATCGCGGCCAAGGGCATCTCGATCTGGCTCAAGGCGGAATTCGAGGTGCTGATGAGGCGTATCAGGCGTCGGCACGATCGGCCGCTGCTGAAGACTGAAGATCCCGGCGCCACATTGCGCAAGCTGATGGAACAACGCGATCCGATCTATTCTTTGGCCGATCTCACTGTGGAGTCGCGCGACGTGCTACACGACAAGATCGTTGATGAAATCGTGAGCGCACTCGCGACCCGGCTGGGCGTGGTTGGCGCGACAGCGAGCGCTCCTGCCCAAGGGGATCGCCGGCCATGACTGCACCGCTGCGCGCCCGCGATCCAATCACTCTCAATGTCGCGCTTGGCGAGCGCAGCTACGACGTCGTCATCGGGCGCGGCCAACTGTCTTTGCTGGGCCAAAAAATCGGCATGCTGCGGCCGGGGTGCAAGGCCGCGATTGTCAGCGACGAAACGGTCGTACGCCACCATCTTGCGGCGACTGAGAAGGCACTTGCCGCTGCCGGAATTGCTGCCGTGACGACCGTGGTGGTGCCGCCCGGCGAGAGTTCGAAAAGCTTCCCGATGCTCGAGAGAGTTTGTGAAGCGCTAATTTCCGCACGGATCGAGCGCACCGACCTTGTGGTGGCCCTCGGCGGCGGTGTCATCGGAGATCTGGCTGGTCTTGCCGCCGGCCTTGTTCGTCGTGGTCTTGCCTATGTGCAGGTTCCAACGACGCTGCTTGCGCAAGTCGATTCTTCTGTTGGCGGAAAGACCGCGATCGATTCTAAACATGGCAAGAACCTCATCGGCGCCTTCCACCAGCCGCTGTTGGTGATTTCCGATACCGCTTTGCTCGACACGCTACCGGCGCGCCAATTCCGCGCCGGTTATGCCGAAGTGGTCAAATATGGCCTGCTAGGGGATGCGGGCTTCTTCGCTTGGCTGGAGGCGAATTGGCGGGAGATATTTGCCGGCGGTGCGGCGCGCGAGCATGCGATCGCGGTGAGCTGTCGCATGAAAGCGGCGACTGTGGCGCGTGACGAGCGCGAGAGCGGGGAGCGGGCGCTACTTAATCTCGGCCATACTTTCGGCCATGCACTCGAGGCCGTAGCCGGATTTTCTGATCGGTTGTTGCACGGCGAGGCAATTGCGCTCGGCATGGCACTCGCATTCGGCTTCTCTGCCAAGCGCGGGCTGCTGCCGGTCTCGGAGACCGGGCGGGTTGAGCGCCACCTTGCGACGGTCGGACTGCCGATCCATCTCTGTTCTGTTCCGGGCCCTCCGCCCGACGCTGATCGCCTGATGGAACTCATCGCTCAGGATAAGAAAGTCAAGCGAGGCAAGCTGACGTTCATCCTGGCGCGCGAGATCGGCGCAAGCTTCATCGCGTCCGATGTCGATGCCGCCGAGGTCCGCGCTTTCCTGGCCGAGAAGCTCGCCGAGCGATGACTGCCTACGATTGGCTCGCCCTGGTGGCGGTTCTCATTTGTATCTTGTTCTCCGCCTTCTTCGCGGGCAGTGAGACCGCGTTGACCGCTTCCTCGCGTGCCAGCATGCACCGGCTCGAAAAGCAGGGGAATCAGCGCGCGGTACTGGTCAATCGTCTGCTCAGTGCGCGCGAAAGAATGATCGGCGCGCTCCTTTTCGGCAACAACGCCGTCAACATCGCCGCGTCTGCGCTTGCGACCGGTGTGCTCCTCGCCTGGTTCGGTGAAGTGGGCGTGATCTATGCTACCGTCGTTATGACAATTGCGATTGTGGTGTTCGCCGAGATCTTGCCGAAGACCGCAGCCTTCAACGCGCCTAACCGTATTGCGCTCGCTGTTGCGCGCCCGATCGATTGGACGGTCCGGTTGCTCGCGCCCATCCTTGTCGCTGTCGAATGGGTGGTGAAAGGGGCGCTGCGGCTTGCCGGGATGAAGCTCGGTCAAACAGAGTCTATCCTTTCGCCGCACGAGGAGCTGCGTGGAGCGGTCGATCTCTTGCATCGGGCGGGCAGCGTCGAGACGCTTGACCGCGACATGCTGCGTGGGCTCCTGGACTTGCGCGATCTCACGGTTTCAGACGTCATGATCCATCGCACCGAGATGGTTACAGTCTGCGCCGACGATCCGCCCGAACAGGTGGTCAAGGCGGCGCTGGAATCGGAGGTAACACGGGTGCCGCTATGGAAGGGAAGGCCAGAGAACATCATCGGCATCCTGCACGCCAAGGACCTGTTGCGTGCGATGCAGGTAGCGGAGGGCGACCTTGGCAAAATCGACATTACCGCGATCGCCCGGTCGCCGTGGTTCGTGCCCGATATACGCCCGCTTTCCGAGCAGTTAAAAGCCTTCCGCCGGCGCAAGACGCATTTCGCGCTCGCGGTTGACGAATATGGCGAGGTTATGGGGCTGATCACTCTCGAGGATATTTTGGAGGAAATCGTCGGCGACATCTCGGATGAATACGACGTCGCGGTGCCCGGCGTGCGGCCGCAGCCTGACGGCTCAGTGAACGTCGACGGCGGCGTACCGATCCGCGATGTCAACCGTGCTATGGAATGGAACTTGCCTGATGATGAGGCAACCACCGTCGCGGGTCTCGTCATACACGAGGCGCGTTCGATCCCTGAGCCCGGCCAAACGTTTACGTTTCATGGCTTCCGCTTCCGCGTGCTGCGCCGCGACCGCAATCGCATCACTGCCTTGCGCATCACGCCATTGGTGCGCAAGACAGCGCCGAAGGTGGCTTGAGCGAGACGTTTGGAGCCGCTGCCGGATCGAAATCATCCGCTGCCTTCGCCGGGTGCCGCGGCATGGATGGCGAGCGCATGCACGCCGCCTTGGAGCTCAGCACCAAGTGTGTCGTTGATCATCCGGTGGCGCTCGAGCCGGCTCTTTCCGCGGAAAGCCTCCGCTACAATGTAGACCCTGAAATGAGTCTCGCCGCTGTCCCGATAGGCAGCATGCCCGGCGTGCTGATGGGATTCGTCCACCACCTTTAGGCTCACGGGGGTGAAAGCCTTGGTCAGCTTGTCCGTGATCAGATCGCGCGTTGCCATGATGTCGCATACCGGGAGCCGGACCTACAGGTCAACCGGGCCACGAAACCGCGCAAACGCAGTTGTCAAGACTTGAAGATAGCTCCGCCACACGCGCATACTGATCGGTCATGAAAAGCGACTCGCCCCTATTCGATCGCATCCGGGTCAAACCCGACAAAGACCGTCGGCTGCGCGCGCAGTGCCCAGGCTGTGAATGGCCGAATTGCACGGCGCCCGCGACCCACCGCGCCCCCAAGGGGCGGCTGCGCGAGCGCGAATATTGGCGGTTTTGTTTGGAACACGTGCGCGAATACAACCATGCCTACAATTTCTTCGCCGGGATGAGCACCGAGGATATTGCCCGCTATCAGAAGGAAGCCGTCGTCGGCCATCGTCCGACCTGGAAAATGGGCATGAGTGGCGGACGGCCCAACTCGCGCTCCAACTCCTCCCGATTTCATTCTGAATTCACCAGCGCAGATGATCCATTCGGCATTTTCCGGGAGTTCGGCGGACCGGATGGCGCACGGCGGGCGTCCCGGGGCGTGACGACGGAATCCCGCACGGTGCGCAATGCCGAGCGCAAGGCGCTCGACGCGCTCGGCCTCGAGGCGGACGCGTCCGCACAAGACGTCAAAGCGCGGTTCAAGTCGCTGGTGAAGCGGCATCATCCCGACGCCAATGGCGGCGACCGCTCCTCGGAGGATCGGCTGCGCGAAATCATCCAGGCCTACAAGTATCTCAAATCGATCGGCTTCCGTTGACGTGACCCGGTCGATTGCCGTGGCGGCTCGAGGCTTTTGAAGGCCGCACCCGGTGCGCCTGCGCACCCGAAGTTTCGATCATCGGCGTCAGCCCGAGTTGCGCCCGACGCGGCTCTGCCATGACTACCCTTGCAGCTGGTTTCGGGTCATTTCGAAAGCTCGGGCCGTGCGCGAACCCGAGCGCGCGTCGCGCGCTTCTGCAGCGAAAGCGAGCGGAACATGAAGGCGCCCATTACCGGGCGGCAAAGTGGAAATTTCGCCTGGACGGTCTAAGCGCCGGAACGACGTACTCGCAGCCTGAACCGGGCGCGCAAGGCGCGCGTTCTCACCCTGTTCGGGCTCGCTGCATTGCCCTTACAATGCTCGATACTTATCTGAAATCATGAGATTTTCAGTCGACCACATCGCGCCTTTCGCGGCCCGCCGGCTTTCTGCTAAGTTGGCGGGCGATTCCGCACCGCATTCCGTCGACCGAAAACGGGTCTCGGTCGCTTCCGAGATCACGGAGGAGCAATGACCGCCCCAACGCAAGAGATCGCCAGCCTTCCCGATATGAAGGTATCGATCCGTCAGCTCTTCGGTTTCGACAGCGACATGGAGGTGCCGGCCTATTCGGAAGCCGATGAGCATGTTCCGGATATCGACGCTGACTACCGGTTCGATAAGCCGACGACGCTCGCCATCCTCGCCGGCTTCGCCCACAATCGTCGCGTCATCGTCACCGGCTATCACGGCACCGGCAAGTCGACCCACGTCGAGCAGGTGGCCGCTCGTCTCAACTGGCCGTGTGTACGCGTGAATCTCGACAGCCATATCAGCCGCATCGACCTGATCGGCAAGGACGCCATCGTCATTCGTGACGGCATGCAGGTGACCGAGTTCCGAGACGGCATCCTGCCGTGGGCATACCAGCACAACGTCGCGTTGTGTTTCGACGAATATGATGCGGGCCGTCCGGACGTGATGTTCGTCATTCAGCGTGTACTGGAATCCTCGGGCCGGCTGACTTTGCTCGACCAGAGTCGTGTGATCAGGCCTCATCCGGCCTTTCGTCTGTTCGCGACAGCGAACACGGTCGGTCTGGGCGACACGTCCGGGCTCTATCATGGCACGCAGCAGATCAACCAGGCGCAGATGGACCGCTGGTCGATTGTCACCACGCTCAATTATCTGCCGCACGACAACGAGGTCGAGATCGTGCTCGCGAAGGCGAAGCATTATCGCACCGATCACGGCCGCGATGTCGTCAACAAGATGGTGCGCGTCGCCGACCTCACGCGCAATGCGTTCATGAACGGCGATATTTCCACGGTGATGAGCCCGCGCACGGTGATCACCTGGGCGGAGAACGCCGACATCTTCAAGGATATCGGCTTCGCCTTCAGATTGACTTTCCTGAACAAGTGCGACGAGCTGGAACGGCCTATCGTAGCCGAGTTCTATCAGCGGTGTTTCGGGGTGGAGTTGCCAGAATCGTCAGTCAATGTGGCGCTGAGTTGAACGTTGCTATGCCCGTAACGCTGTGATGTCGTCTAACCTGCGGCCAAGAAATCCCTTAAAAGAATCTCCGACGGAGCCGTTCAAACGTGCGGTCACGGGGTGCCTGCGCGCCATCGCTCGCAAGCCGGACCTCAGCGTGGCATTCGCCGCTGAACGCCCTGGGATCGTGGCCGGAAAGGCGCGCCTGCCCGAGCCGCCGCGAAAGCTCAGCGGAGCGGATGCCGCGATCGTCCGCGGCCATGCCGACTCGATCGCGCTCAAGCTCGCCTGCCACGATCCTCTGGTGCATCGAAAGCTTGTGCCGGGCGGCCAGCAGGCGCGGGCTGTGTTCGAGGCAGTCGAGCAGGCCCGTGTCGAGGCGATTGGCGCCCGCCGCATGTCTGGCGTTGCCAGAAATCTTTCGGCCATGCTCGATGACCGCTTCCACCGCGGCAAATTCGACCAGGTCACCGACCGGGCGGATGCACCCATCGAGGAAGCGGTCGCGCTGATGGTGCGAGAGCGACTGACCGGCCAAGCGCCACCCGCAGCGGCTAGGAAGATCGTCGATCTATGGCGCCCGTTGATCGAGGATCGCGCCGGACGCGATCTTGATCGTCTCGAGCGGCTCATCGAAAACCAAGCGCGTTTCGGGGATGCCATTCACGATCTGCTCGATGCGCTCGACATGGGCGAGGACCGCAGTACCGAGTCCAACGAGGAGGAAGGCGAGGAGGGAGAACAGGACCGTCGCAAGGAAGAATCCGGGGAAGACGGGGAGGGTGCCGACGCCGAGGACACGCAGACTCGGATCGATGAGGCCGACGTTGCGGGCGAGGACGCATCCGATTCCACGGCTGAGGCGGCCGAGGCGCTCTCCGCGGAGATGGCCGACGACGCCGAAATGGGTGATGCCGAGGCTCCTGCCGAGCCGCGGCGCCCTCGCCGACATGGCCAGAACGAGCCGCGCGGGCCGGACTATCGCTGCTTCGTCACAAAACACGACGAGACCGTTGCGGCCGAGGACCTGTGCGAACCAGAGGAGCTCGAACGGCTGCGCGGCTATCTGGACAAGCAACTCTCGCACTTGCAAGGCGTAGTCGCGCGGCTTGCGAACCGTCTGCAGCGCCGGTTGATGGCGCAGCAGAACCGCGCCTGGGAGTTCGACCTTGAGGAGGGATTGCTCGATCCTGGACGACTCTCCCGCGTCATAGTCGATCCGCTCCATCCACTCTCATTCAAGCACGAGAAGGAAACCAGCTTCCGCGACACCGTGGTCACCCTTTTGCTTGATAATTCCGGTTCGATGCGCGGCCGACCAATCACGGTGGCGGCTACATGCGCGGATATCCTCGCGCGCACGCTCGAAAGATGTGGCGTGAAGGTGGAGATTCTCGGCTTCACCACGCGGGCGTGGAAAGGCGGGCAATCGCGTGAGGCGTGGCTCGCCGCCGGCAAACCTCCGAACCCGGGGCGGCTCAATGATCTGCGCCACATCATCTATAAGTCGGGCGATGCACCCTGGCGGCGCGCCCGTAAAAACCTCGGACTGATGATGCGCGAGGGCCTACTGAAGGAGAATATCGACGGCGAAGCGCTCGATTGGGCACACAAGCGGCTGCTGGGCAGGAGCGAACAGCGCAAGATCCTGATGATGATCTCCGACGGCGCGCCCGTCGACGATTCGACGTTGTCCGTGAACCCCGGCAACTATCTCGAGCGGCATCTGCGCTGGGTAATCGAGGAGATCGAGACGCGCTCGCCCGTGGAATTGATCGCGATCGGGATCGGTCACGACGTCACGCGCTACTACCGCCGCGCTGTCACCATCGTCGATGCCGAGGAGCTCGGTGGCGCCATGACTGAGAAACTCGCCGAATTGTTCGACGAGCAGTCGCCCGGCGCGCCGCGGCGGAGGTTCGACGCGTGACGAACCGTATGACGGTTCGGCCTTGTAGTCTTGCATGGCCAAACCGACGGATGATCACGGCGGTCATCGCAAGCGTACCGTTATTGGCAGCGATCCCCGGCGCGGCACAGGTGTTGCCGTCTGTTGCGCGCCCGCTCGCAATCGATATTCGGAGCGAGCCGATCACGGCATTCGACGTTCGGGACCCCTCCCGTCGCCAGTTCGGCCTGCTGGAGTTCCGTGGCGGTCTCGTCCTGCGCCCCATGGCAGCTTTGGGGGCCTATCCGCCATTCGCGTCGCAGCCGATGGCGCGCACTTCATCGCATTGACCGACAAAGGCTGGTGGTTTCGCGGCCGCCTCCTTTACGAAGGCACGCGGCCGAGCGGCATCGCCGACGCGGAAATGGCGCCGATGCTGGGCGCCGACGGGAAACCGCTGGCCGCGCGGGGTTGGTATGACGCGGAGTCGATCGCGGAGGACGGTGGCACGCTCTATGTGGGGATAGAGCGAGTGCATCAGATCGTCCGGTTCAACTACGGGAAGGAAGGCCTGCTCGCCCGCGGCCGTGCGATCGCGCTGCCGCCCGAGCTTCGTGCGCTTCCCGCGAACAAGGGTGTGGAGGCGCTGGTGTTCGTTCCCAAGGGCTTCACCCTTGCCGGCTCGCTCATTGCGATTTCCGAACGCGGTCTCGACAAGATGGGTAACATCGTCGGTTTCCTCATTGGCGGACCGACCCCCGGCAATTTCGCGATCAAGCGCAGTTCGAACTATGACATCACCGACGCTGCCCTCCTGCCCGGCGGTGACGTTCTGCTGTTGGAGCGCAGATTTGGCTGGGACAGCGGTTTGGGTGTCCGTGTGCGGCGCATCGCGCTCGACGAGATCAAGCCGCGCGCGCTGGTCGACGGTTCCGTTCTGTTCGACGCCGATCTCGGCTATGAAATCGATAACATGGAGGGCCTCAGCGTTCACCGCGGCGCCGCTGGCGAGATCGTGCTCACGCTCGTTTCCGACGACAATTTTTCCGCGGTTCAGCGCACGCTGCTACTGCAGTTCATCATGGCGGAATTCTAGTCCATCCACGTCGTCGGTCTGCGCGAAATGCTGCCCATTTCGAGCTTGCGTCAGGCTCATCCCGCTGCGGCAGCGTTTTTCTTTCTGATCTGCCTTTTCAGTTCGAGCGCCTTATCTGACAACTCGCTGTCCCTCGCCTGCAACAGGAATGCGTCAAGCCCGCCGCGATGATCGACGGTTTTCAACGCGTTCGCGGATACACGCAATTTGACCGTGCGGCCAAGCGCGTCGGAGATCAGGGTGACGTTGAGGAGATTGGGCAGGAAGCGCCGCTTGGTTTTGATATTGGAGTGGCTCACCTTATGCCCAACCTGCGCACCCTTGCCGGTCAGTTCGCATCGCCGCGACATCGAGACATCCTATATTTGTAACGAGATTGCCCGCCACGCACCTTGGCAGAACGGCTCGAGACCTGCAGCTTTTCGCAGGGCTCGCGGACCTATAATGAGAGCGTTAAAAGGCGTCAACCGGGGTTTCGTTGGAGATTGCGGGGGCAGCGACTTTATGACTTTATGCCCCAACGCAACGCTGGGCTGGCAATATTCGACGGCCTTGATCGGGCCAAGATGCCGGGTCAAGGATGCCTCGGCGGCGAGCCCGTCGGTCCGGCCGTAGACGGCGGCGGCCTGTTTTAGTCCAGCGGTCCATCAGGAACTAGCAAGGCAGCAGGGATCCTTCGTGAGCTCGTACCGCCTCACCCGTCACGCGATTTTCATCAGCGTGGCCGCGCTCGCGGTGAGCGTGGCGGAGGCCCCGCAGCGTGCGGCTTTTGCCCAGGGTAAGCTCGACGCCCGCTACGTCGTCACGTTGAGCGGCTTTCCGATCGGTCGAGGGGCCTGGGTGATTGACATTGGCGAGGATCACTTCACCGCGGCGGCCAGCGGGGCGACGGCTGGTTTGTTGCGCGTGTTTGCCAGCGGCGAAGGCCAGAGCGCCGCGCGCGGCACCATTTCCGGCGGCCAGCTCGTGCCCTCAACCTACGCCTCGCGCATCGTCACGGGCGACAAGTCGGATGAAGTGCGAATGGCGATCAGCGCCGGCACAGTGAAAGAATTGGCGGTCAATCCGCCAACCGTAGCCAGCCCGGACCGTGTTGCGGTCACCGAGGCGCACCGACGCGGGATTTCGGATCCGATGACTGCATCGCTGATACGGATCCCTGGCAGCGGCGACACGCTGGTTCCGCAGGCTTGCCAACGTACGCTGTCGATTTTCGACGGCCGGATGCGCTACGACCTTCAGCTCGCCTTCAAGCGGTTTGATCGCGTGAGCTCGGAGAGGGGCTACCAAGGCCTGGCCGTCGTCTGCGCAGTATATTTTTCGCCGATTGCGGGGCACGTTCCGGAGCGCTACGCGATCAAGTACCTCATAGAGTTGCGGGACATCGAGCTTTGGCTTGCACCCATCGCGGGTACGCGCGTGATGGTCCCTTTTCGTGTGAGCGTCCCGACGCCAATTGGGCTCGGAGTGATGCAGGCGACCCAATTCCTTTCGGTGGCGCAACCGAGCAAGGCGACGGCCAGGACGCAATGATGACATCGGGCCGGCCCTGAGAAGCGGTCCCGAAGATCGGACGGTTGGCGCACTGTCAATCGAGTTCACCGGTAGGGACGGCGAATTTGTCCGCTTTACAGGATGTTGTGGGGGTCATCGGCGACAATACAAGATGTGGCCGTGAACGAATTCTGACTGAAACAGAGTCAGCGATTCGGGCGCGATTCGTTCGGGACTCGTTCCCCGGATCAAGCGGCACCAAACCGCAAGCCGCGATCCTCCCAGCGATTGGCAGCCGACCCACGCTGCATCGACTGCAATAGTGCCCACGACGGGAGGTCTGATCATCGAAACTGGGACAATGGGATTTACCACCTCGGCCGCAACAGCAAACTCCGGTACGGCGCGCACGCCGTCATGATCAGTGCCAGCCGGCAACGTAATTGATCGTACTTGACCGGCGGTTCTGTTGCCACGGCGGTAATGAACTGACGCCGACTGCTATGGGCAGCACTCCGTCACTTTGCAGAGGCCCGCTCACCGCAGATTGATCTGAGTGGAACCGTGAAAGCGATGCTTTTGAATTTCCGGGAACACGGCTGGCGGCCCGTTCAGATAGGCATTGGACTAGCGCTTCGAATGGGCCTTTGCTGGAGATGTAGAAGCAGGTATCTTCGATCGAGCGGGATGCATGCGCGATCCCAGCACCTGCTTGAATACCGGCGCGAACTCAAACGCGCGGCGCCATCTCTCATCTGGTAGCCTCGAGGGCTTCGCCGCGCTCGATGCACAAGTGTAACGGATAGCATCACGCGACAGCAACGTCAGCGATCGCCTCTTCAGTCGATGCCTATTTCCTTTTCCTTTCCAGCCAGCCGCGATTCGGACGCCCGCGGCAGCGGTGTCACGGCGGTGCTTGGTCCGACCAACACCGGCAAGACTCATCTCGCAATCGAACGCATGCTGGGCCACTCCTCCGGGATCATCGGCCTGCCGCTGCGGCTATTGGCCCGCGAGGTCTACAATAAGGTCGCGGCCCGTGCGGGCATAGATGCGGTCGCCCTCGTCACCGGCGAGGAGAAGATCAAGCCGCCGAGCCCACGCTATTGGGTCTCCACGGTCGAGGCCATGCCGCGCGACCTCGACGTTGCCTTCGTGGCCATTGATGAGGTGCAGCTTGGCGCCGATCTCGAGCGCGGTCATGTCTTCACGGACCGCATGCTCAACCGCCGAGGACGCGAGGAGACCCTGGTGCTGGGTGCGCAGACTGTCCGGCCTATGGTCGAGAGACTGTTGCCCGGCGCTCATGTCTTGACGCGGCCACGGCTGTCGCAGCTGTCATTTGCGGGCGAGAAGAAAATCACGCGGCTTCCGCGCCGTTCTGCGGTCGTCGCGTTCTCGGCTGAGGAGGTCTATTCGATCGCGGAGCTGATCCGCCGTCAACGCGGCGGCGCTGCCGTGGTCTTGGGCGCGCTCAGTCCGCGCACGCGCAATGCGCAGGTTGCACTCTACCAATCCGGCGATGTCGAATATCTGGTTGCCACCGATGCCATCGGAATGGGACTCAACCTCGACGTCGATCACGTCGCCTTCGCCTCCGACCGGAAGTTCGACGGCTACCAATTCAGAAGGCTCAATCCCGCCGAGCTGGCGCAGATCGCTGGCCGCGCCGGCCGCGCTACCCGCGACGGCACCTTTGGCACCACCGGCAGATGCCTGCCGTTCGAAACCGAGCTTGCGCAGGCGCTCGAAAGCCATTCGTTCGAGCCGGTCAAGGTGCTGCAATGGCGCAATACCGCGCTTGACTTCACGTCGGTCGGCGCACTGCAGGCTTCTCTCGCCGAAACCCCGAAACAGAACGGCCTCACCCGCGCGCCCATCGCGGAGGACATCTTGGTTTTGGAACATGCGGTACGCGACGACGAGATCCGATTTTTGGCGAAGGACCGCCAAGCAGTCGAACGATTGTGGGACGTCTGCCAGGTGCCCGATTATCGCAAAATCTCGCCAGCCACACATGCCGAGCTCGCGACTACGCTCTACAGTTTTCTGATGCGGGAAGGAACGATCCCCACCGACTGGTTCGCACGCCAAGTCGAAGAGGCAGATCGCACCGAGGGCGATATCGATACGCTGTCGAACCGCATCGCCCACATCCGTACCTGGACATTTGCGGCGAATCGTCCGGACTGGCTGGTTGATCCCGAGCATTGGCAAGGCGTCACGCGCGCGGTCGAAGATAGATTGTCGGACGCGCTCCATGACCGGCTCACCGAGCGCTTTGTTGATCGCCGCACCAGCGTCTTGATGCGTCGGTTACGAGAGAACGCGACGCTCGAGACCGATATCGGCAAGAGCGGGGAGGTCGTGGTCGAGGGCCATGTCATCGGCCGGCTCGACGGATTCATGTTTACGCCGGCTGCTTCGGCCGCGGGTTCCGAGGCGAAAGCGCTCGCCAGCGCCGCGCAAAAGGCGCTAGCAGGAGAGATCGATGCGCGGGCCACGCGTCTCGCACAAGCGGCGGACGGACAGTTGGTGCTCGCGACTGACGATACGATCAGGTGGTTGGGCCAGCCGGTCGGCAAGCTCATGGCTGCAGAGGAGACGCTCAAGCCACGCGTACGCCTCATCGCCGACGAGCACCTCACCGGCGCGCCACGAGATGCGGTGCAAGCGCGGCTCGACCTGTGGCTGAGGTCTCATATCGAGAGGCTACTCGAGCCGTTGTTCCGCCTTGCCGCCGCCGAAGACATTGTCGGCATTGCTCGCGGGGTGGCGTTCCAGCTCACGGAAGCGCTGGGCGTGCTTGACCGCCATAGGGTCGCGGATGAGGTCAAGGGCCTCGAGCAGCCCGCGCGCGCGATCTTGCGCAAATACGGTGTGCGCTTCGGTGCTTACCACGTCTATATGCCGGCATCGCTCAAACCCGCCCCGCGGCTATTGGCGATGCAGTTATGGGCGCTCAAACACGGCGGCTCGGAAAAGAAAGCCCTTGATGCGATGGAGCAACTCGCCGGCAGCGGGCGCACGTCGATTGCTGCCGACGAGGAAATCCCGAAAGCATTTTACCGGGTCGCGGGTTATCGGGTCTGCGGCGGGCGCGCCGTGCGGGTGGACATTTTGGAGCGGCTCGCCGATCTCATTCGCCCGGCGCTCGCATGGCGCTCGGGCGGAAGGCAGCCTAAGCCCGCGGGTGCGACCGAAGGCTTCGGCTTCACGGTTACAGGCGCCATGACGTCGCTTGCGGGCTGCTCGGGGGAGGATTTCGCCTCGGTCCTGCGCTCGCTCGGCTATCGCATGGAGCGGCGGCTAAAGCCCACTGAACCGCCGCTCGCGCCCTTGGATGCGAAGATGCCGTCGGCGCGCTCTGTGCAAGATAGCTCGGCAGATACGCCTTTGAGCGAGGAAGGCGCCGCGCCTACTCCTGCGCTTGAACGCGCGACAACGGCCCAAGGGGAGCCAAGCGTAGAAGGATCGCCTGAGGCGACCGAGGCAGGAATCGCAGAGACACCGGTTCTCGCGGCAGCGCGGGTTGAAGGTGCTGCGACTGCGCTCGACGAGCCTGTCGCAAGCCCAACCGCGGGACCCGAATCGGTGCCGTCCTTGATCGACGTCGGGGAAGCGTCGAAACCTGCGTGCCGGACGCAGGCTGAAGGTCTCTCGGGTGATGTCGCGGGCTCTCCGCGATCCTCCGAGATGGCGCCCAACAACCAACCTGCAGCGGAGGAATTCATCGAAGTTTGGCGGCCCGGCCGCCGCGACGAGCACGCGCGCGAGCCGCGCCATGAGGGTCGTCCGCGGCACCGTCGCCGGCAGGGAGAACCGCAAGCGCCCCCTCTTG
>DATNNX010000031.1:0-5758 GCA_035601615.1 Xanthobacteraceae bacterium | reverse complement strand
AAGCGTTCCAGGATATCCATTGAGCGGTTGATCATCGCCGCCTGATCTTCGACCTTATGAATCGGCATTTGGTCGTAGGCGTGGCCCATGAACTCCCAGCGCAGGCGCTTGGCCTCCTCGGCGACACGCGCATAGTCCTCGCAGGTGCGCGCATTGATGGCGAGGGTTGGCCTGATTCCGAGCCGCTCGTAGAGCTCGAAAAAGCGCCAGGCACCGACCCGCATGCCGTATTCGTGCCAGCTCCAGTGCGGCACGTCCGGAAGCAGCGGCGCGCCGGTCGGCGCGGGCAGGACCTGACGCGGCATTGGCCGCCCAATGTCCCAGACTTCGTAGTTCACGATGGTCCAGAACACGATGCGCGCATCGCCGGGCAGTTTTAGCGGCGGCCGATCGACGATTGCTGAAAAATCGCAGCGCTCCCGCGGCAGCATGGGGGTGGTCATCGATTGGGCGCTCCATCATTATCGCCCCATGATAGGGCTCCGCGTCGTCACGATCCACTGCGCCTCTTGCCTCCGTTGCGGTGCGACATCGTTGCGGCCCGCAGGCGCGCGGCGAGCGGCTATGCTGCCCCAAACGTAGGGAGGCGGAACAGGCATGGACCCGGCCGAGCGCTCGGCGCTATCGGCGGCCGACGATCACAGCTCGTGGTGGCATGAGGCGCCGGCGCGCGCGGCGATCACGCCGCGCGCCACACTGTTGCTTGCAGCCGCCGGGCGAGCGGTCGTCTCGGCCAGGCGCATTCCACTCGTGCTCACGGTCGCGATCTTCACGCTGGCGTTCCTGTTCCCCGCTTGGCCGTGGCTTTCGGGAAAGCTCACGATTCCGTGGGACGCAAAATCTCAATTCTTTCCGCAGGCGCAATTCCTCGCGAGCTCGCTTGCCCGCGGCGAATGGCCGTGGTGGTCGCCCAACGTCTTCGCCGGCTGGCCGCAGATTTCCGATCCGCAATCGCTTCTGCTTTCGCCGCTTCACGTCCTGCTCGCCGTCACCAATGCCGAGATCGGCCTACGCGGCTTCGACGCCATGACCTTCGCTTATCTATTTCTCGGCGCCCTCGGCATAATCCTCTTCTTCCACGATCGCGGCTGGCACGCGGGCGGCGCGCTCGTCGCGGCGATGGCATTCGCGTTCGGCGGCTCCGCTAGCGCGCGCATTCAGCACACCAGCCAAATCATCAGCCTGGCATACCTGCCGCTGGCGCTCTGGGTCCTCTCGCGGGCGCTCGAGCGCTCGTCGTGGCGGACGGGACTGGCGGCCGGCGCCCTTGGCGGACTGATGGCAATCGGCCGCGATCAGGTCGCGCTGTTGTCACTCTATGTTCTGGCCGGATTCGTGCTGGCGCATTGGATCGGCGATGGGCCGTCGCTCGCCCGCCTGCGCGCGAGCATCAAGCCATTGGCTGCGACCGCGGCGAGCGCCTCCGTCATCGCCGCCGTACCGATCATGATGACCACACTCTTGGCCGCTCGCTCGAACCGCCCCGAGATCAGCTTCACGACAGCCGCGGGCGGCTCGATCCATCCGGTGCATCTGTTGCAATTCGCTTTTGCCGATCTCTTTGGCGCGATGGATCCGGACATCGAGTATTGGGCGCCGCAAAGTCCGATCTGGGACGCAGCCTGGGGCTCGCCCGGCCTCTATCTCTCCCAGAACATGGGCCTCCTTTACGCCGGCGCGCTGACCTTGGTCGCCGTCGTGTCATTCGGCCTCATTCGCGGTCTCGCCTGGGCGCGCGAGATCCGATTCTTCAGCCTCGCCACAGCACTGGTGCTGCTCTACGCGCTCGGCGCCTATACGCCCGCCTTCCAGCTGATGTACGACGTACTACCCGCCGTGGCGCTCTACCGCCGTCCGGCCGATGCCACCTTCGTGCTGGTCGCGTTGATTGCGATGATGGCGGGCTATTTCGTGCATTGCTGGCTCGCGGGCGCGGTGCCTCCGGCGACGCGCCTGCAGCGCGCGCTCGAGATCGCTTGCCCCATTTGCTTGATCGCCGGCGCGCTGGCGCTCGCCCATTCCGTCGTTGGCTTCCGCCCGGCGCTGGTCGCTGTGACCACCGCGGTCGTCTTCACGGCAGCGGCGGTCGCGGCGCTTTTCTTGGCGCGCCGGATCGATGCACGCTGGCCTGCCAGCGCCGCGGCCTTCATCGCCGCGTTCATGGCGTTCGATCTTGCCTGGAATAACGCGCCCCATGTTTCGACGGCGCTGCCGCCCCAGCAATTCGAGGCGCTGCGCCCCAACACCAACGACGAGACGGTGCAGCTCATCAAAGCGCGGCTCGCCCGCGCCGCGGCGCCCGATCGCCGCGACCGGGTGGAGCTCATCGGGATCGCATACCACTGGCCGAACCTTTCGCTCGCCCAAGGCTTCGATCACGTGTTCGGTCACAATCCGCTGCGGCTGCACTGGTTTCACGAGGCAACCCACGTGGGCGATACGGTCGCCATCCCAAGCCAGCGTGTATTTTCGCCGCTTTATCCGTCCTATCGCTCGGCCTTCGCCGATCTTTTCGGCGTTCGCGTCATTGCCACCGGCGTGCCGGTGGAAGAGGTCGACTCCTCGCTCAAACCCGGCGATCTCACTTTCATCGCCCGTACGAAGGACGCCAATATTTATGAGAATCCACGCGCGTTGCCGCGCGTGATGCTGTTGACGGACTGGCGCGTTGCGAATTTCGACGAGCTCTTGCGCAGCGGCTGGCCTCCGGTCGATCCGCGCCGGACCGTGCTGCTGGAGAAGACGCCGAACGGCGTCTCGCGCGCCGGCTCCGGCGACGGCAGCGCGCGCCTCCTGCGCTACGCCAATACCGAAGTGGCGGTCGCAGTCGATGCCCCGGCCGGCGGAATCCTCCTGCTCAACGATGTCTGGCAGCCATGGTGGCGCGCGAGCATCGATGGAAATGATGCCGAAATTCTGAAAGCCAACGTGATCTTTCGCGCGGTGGTCTGCCCGCGCGGCCGGCACGAGATCCGTTTCAGCTTCCGTCCTTTTGCTGGCGCTTTCGCCGAGATGATCGGCAAGCTGACGCACGCACATACGAGCGAGCCGTAGGGTGGGCATTGCGCCTGGTGCGCAGCTCCGCTCCTCGATTCATCACCTGCGGGGCGCGCAATATGCCCACGCGGCCAATTCGTCGTTATCACGTGGGCAAAATCGTCACCGCCCCCCACTTGCGCAAGCGTTGCAGCCACGCTGACGATTTTGCCCACCCTACGCCCTGGACCCATCCTGCGCGGATCGCATAAAGTCGCCCGCCGCTCGGCGCATAGCGTCGTTTCGGCGCGCTTTCCCACTGAGCGACGGCCCATGACGACAGTCCAGCGCGTTTCATCGCTCGTCGCTTTGGCGATGTTATCATTTGTAGCGGCTGCACCGTGCACGGCGCAGGAGTATCCGTCGCACCCGATCAAGATGATCGTCCCATTCGGCGCCGGCGGTCCAACCGACATTTTTACCCGCTTGCTCGCCGAGGAGCTGCGCAAAGCGCTCAAGGAGCCTTTTGTGATGGAGAACCGGCCGGGCGCCGGCACGATCATCGGGACCGAGGCCGCTGCAAAATCTCCACCCGACGGCTACACGCTGCTGATGATCTCCGCGACGCAGACGACCACCGAAACGCTCGTTCCCAACAAGTCCTACAAGCTGTTGCGTGATTTCGTGCCGGTCGCGTCGCTGCTCAATTCCGAACTGGTCATGGTCGTGCATCCCTCGGTGCCAGTGAACACCGTCGAGGAGTTCATTGCGCTCGCCAAGTCGAAGCCGGGCGCCCTCAATTATGCTTCCTCCGGGGTCGGCTCGAACTATCACATGGCGGGCGAGCTTTTTAAGAACCTCACCGGCACCGACATCCTGCATGTGCCATACAAGGGAAGCTCGGGGGCGCGTAACGATATCATCAGCGGCCAGATCGAAATGATGTTCGATTCGGTGCCGAGCATGGCGCCGATGATCCAGGCCGGGCGGGTCAAGGCGCTCGCGACGACAGGCAAGATGCGCTCTGCCATTCTTCCCGACATACCGACGCTCTCGGAGGCAGGAGTTCCCGGCTACGAGGCGACGATTTGGATCGGCGTCATGGCGCCAGCGGGGACACCCCAGTCGATCGTCACCCTGCTCAACACCGAGATCAATAAAATTCTCGCGCGCGCGGATGTCGTCGAGGCGTGGAGGAAGCAGGGCGCAACTGCGATGTCGATGACGCCAGAGCAATTTGGAGGATACGTCCAGTCGGAAATCGACAAGTGGGCGCGAGTCATCAAAGCCAACGGGATAAAACCTGAATGAGCGCGGTGGGCGACGTAAAAGTCGCGATGCGGGAACGCGGGATGAGCCGACGAGGAGTTCCAGGATGAACAAGCCCCTTTCAGCCGCCACGACGACCATCCGCGGCGAAGAGCACTGGATGCAAAAAGGCAGCGACGTCCGCTTGTTCCTCTGGAACAAGCACAGCGGCGATCCTTCGGGGCCGGCGGGACGAATTCTGTTCGTGCACGGCTCGTCCATGGCGTCACAGCCGACCTTCGACCTACACGTACCGGGACGCGCAGACTCCTCGGCCATGGATTTCTTCGCCGCGCGCGGCTACGACACCTGGTGCGTCGACATGGAGGGGTATGGCCGCTCCACGAAGACCCGCGACAACAATGCGCCGATCACCTACGGCGCCGACGATTGCTTCGCGGCCGCAACGTATATCTGGGAGCTGCGCGGCGATCGCCCGCTTCTCGTTTACGGAATCTCCTCCGGCGCCTTGCGCGGCGCTTTGTTCGCGCAGCACCACCCGGAGATGGTCGCCCGCCTCGCGCTCGATGCCATGGTGTGGACGGGTGAAGGCTCGCCCACGCTTGCCGAGCGCCGTAAACGGCTGTCCGAGTTCCGCGCCAAAAACCGGCGCCCAATCGACCGAAAATTCGTGCGCTCGATCTTCGAGCGCGACCATCCCGGCACTGCCGATGACGCGGTCATTGAAGCCTTTGCCGACGCGATCCTGGCACTCGACGACTCGGTGCCGACCGGCACCTATGTTGATATGTGCGCCAATCTGCCGGTTTGCGATCCCACGAAAATTACCGTACCCACCCTGATCATGCGCGGCGAATACGACGGCATCGCAAGCTTTACGGACCTTGTGAAGTTCTTCGAGCTGCTGCCGAACCCCGACAAGCAGTTCGCGGTGATGCCGGGAATCGCGCACGCCTCGTTCCACCAGAAGAACTACGCGATCTGCTATCACATCCTGGAAAGCTTCTTCTCGCAGCCGGCGCCGATCTATCGCGGAGCGCATTGACCGCCATAGCATCTCCATCGTTCCGCCATGCTGTGGGCGCAGCATCGGCCAGGTAGGGGAAGCGGGGAACCAGCATCATGTTTCGATACTCGCACCTGCGCTTTGGCGCGGGCGTTTGCGCCGCTGCTGCGATGGTGCTCCTTTGCGCCTGCGCGGGCGAACGCGATCTGCCGACAGGCGAGCCAAGCTTCTATCGCAGCCTTGCGACCAAGGACGCGCAGGTCGATGCGGCTACCGCAGCCTCGATGATTTCCGGATATCGCACGAACAACGGGCTCACTCCGGTCAGCATCGACCCTGAACTGATGAAGCTCGCCGAGGCGCAGGCGCAGGCCATGGCGAGCCACGACGCGCTCAGCCATGACATCGCGCGCAGCTTCCACGACCGCCTCAAAGGCGGCGGCTACCGCGCCCATACCGCGGCGGAGAATGTGGGCGCCGGCTACCATACCTTGGCGCAGGCCTTCT
>DATNNX010000030.1:0-3483 GCA_035601615.1 Xanthobacteraceae bacterium | reverse complement strand
ACGACGCTTGCGACATTCGGCGCGGTCAGCAAGGAGACCGCGATCGCGATGGCGATCGGCGCGCTGGAGAAAGCCGGCGTCGATCTCGCCGTCGCGATTACCGGCATAGCGGGTCCGGGTGGCGCGACGCCAGGCAAGCCGGTCGGCCTGGTGCATTTCGCGGTCGCCGCCCGGGACGGCAGAATTCTGCACCGCGAATCCCGCTTCGGCGCGATCGGCCGCAGCGCGGTGCGCCAGCGCTCGGTCGTCGAGGCGCTTAGAATGCTGATGGAGCTGGCGCGCGGGCCGCAGGCACCGGCAAAACTGCGCCTCGCGGCCGCGAGCCGGTTGCATCCGCCCGTCGCGCGCTCGCCGCGGCGCAGCGCCGTCAAGCGCCGGCGACCGCCGCGGGTGTGAGCCTCCGTCATTGCAAGCCAACGGGTCGGCGCCAACGGGTCGCGCGAACGCGCGCCCGATGACAGGCTCCGCGCCGCCCGATAACAGGCTCCGCGAAGCAATCCACGGGGCCACAAAGCTGGATTGCTTCGTCGCTGCGCTCCTCGCAACGACGACGGTAGATGCCCAGGATCATGCGCCACTTGTGCCTCGAGGCCTTCCATAAACCGTATCGGCGCGCTTTTCGAATGCCGCCGCAAACCGCTGGAATGCCGTGTCGAACATCGTTCCCATCAGCATCGCCAGCATCCGGCTTTTGAATTCGTAAGCCAGGAAAAACCCGACATCGCAGGCGACGTCCGACTTCGGGTCGAAGGTCCAACGGTTTTCGAGATTGCTGAACGGCCCCTGCAGGTATTCGACAAAAATTTTCAGATTAGGACGGTCCAGCGTCACCCGGCTGGTGAAGCCTTCCCGCACCAGCTTGAACGAGACCGTCATGTCGGCGATCACGATCTCGGTGCCGTCAGGCTTTGGGATGCGCTGGCGGATTTTCAGCGAGCGGCACAGCGGCACGAACTCAGGGTAGCGCTCGACATCGGCCACCAGGTCGAACATCCTTGGCGCGCTGTGGTGAACCCGGCGCTTGCTGGAGAATTGCGGCATTGCCTTGACGCTCAGCCAGATATTGCAGCGCGCGCCGCCTTGAGCCTGGCGAAATCATCGCCGGCGTGATGCGACGAGCGGGTCAGCGGGCTCGCCGACACCATCAGGAAGCCCTTGGTGTAGGCGACCTTCTCGTAGCCCAAAAATTCATCGGGCGGCACGTAACGCATCACCGCGTGGTGCTTGCGGGTCGGCTGCAGATATTGCCCGATGGTCAGGAAATCCACGTCCGCAGAACGCAAGTCGTCCATCACCTGCAGAACCTCGGGACGCTCCTCGCCGAGGCCGACCATGATGCCGGATTTGGTGAAGATGGTGGGATCGATTTCCTTGACCCGCTGCAGCAGCCGCACCGAATGGAAATAACGCGCTCCCGGGCGTACGCTAAGATAGCGCGACGGCACCGTCTCCAGATTGTGGTTGAACACGTCGGGCTTTGCCGCCACCACGACTTCAAGCGCGCCGTCCTTGCGCAGAAAATCCGGCGTCAGGATCTCGATGGTCGTGAAAGGGCAGCGCGCGCGGATGGCGCGAATGGTTTGCGCAAAATGCTCGGCGCCGCCGTCGGCGAGATCGTCGCGATCCACCGAGGTGACGACGATATGGGCAAGCCCGAGCTTGAAGGTGGCTTCCGCGACATGTTCCGGTTCAAGCGCATCGAGCGCACCGGGCATTCCGGTCTTGACATTGCAGAAGGCACAGGCGCGGGTGCAAGTGTCGCCCATGATCATGAAAGTGGCGTGCTTCTTGTCCCAGCACTCGCCGATGTTCGGGCAGCCCGCCTCCTCGCACACGGTGACGAGGCCGTTCTCCCTGACGATGTTGCGGGTCTCGGCATAGCCGCGCGTGTTCGGCGCACGCACCCGGATCCAGTCCGGCTTGGGCGGCGAAAACGCATCCGGCCGGTTCACTTTTTCCGGGTGACGCGGGCGCAGCGGCGTGGCTGAAATGGTATCGACGACGACGACCATATGATGTCCGCTCTCAGGAATACCTTAGCTAATCCGCTTGGCGGGGAATCGCAACCGCTCGCCTTGTTAGGTCAGAGGGTTTAGCATATTGGCATTCGACGCATTTTTGCCCTTCCCAGCCGTCTTCAGACCCCATTGATGGCCCAAAGCCGAATTTCCCCTGACCGAGTTGTGCCGCGCCCGGTCAGCCAAAACCTTGGCCGGCCGCTCAACCGCGCGTTCTTTGCCCGTAGCGTGCACGAGGTCGCCCCCGATCTGATCGGCGCGACGCTGCTGGTAAACGGTGTCGGCGGCATCATCGTCGAACTCGAGGCCTATCATCAGACCGATCCGGCCGCGCATTCGTTCCGCGGGCCGACGCCGCGCAACAAGGTAATGTTCGGCCCGCCCGGCTTTGCCTACGTCTACCGCTCCTACGGCATCCACTGGTGCGTCAACTTCGTCTGCGAGGAGGAAGGCTCCGCGAGCGCGGTGCTGATCCGCGCGTTGCAGCCGACCCACGGCATTCCGACGATGCGGCGCCGGCGCCGACTGCATGACGAGCGATCGCTGTGTTCGGGTCCGGGCAAGCTGACGGAAGCGCTTGGGATTAGCGACGAGCACAACGGCCTGCCGCTCGATGCTTCCCCGATCGCGTTGCACGCTCGCGCGGGCAAGCCGGACGTCGTCGCCGGGTTGCGGATCGGCATCACCAAGGCAGTCGAGCTGCCCTGGCGATACGGGCTGAAGGGCTCGAAATTTCTCAGTAAGCCGTTTTGATGATCGGAGCATGAGACCGTCATTGCTAGCCAACGCGTCGGCGCCAACGCGTAATGTCTCAATGTCGTGCCCGCCTAGTGCGCAAATGCGCACGGGAGCGGGGACCCATAACCACTAATGCCTGTTGATGCGTTCGCTGCGGCCCCAGCTTTGGCCCAACAATGAACATTGGTGGTTATGGGTCCCGGATCGCGCTCGCTGCGCTCGCTTGTCCGGGACGACGTGGATGGAATGTGGCGCGACAATTCTCGATTCAATTTTCAAACAGCCAATCCTGAGGCCGTCATTGCGAGGAGCCAACGGGTCGCGCGAATGCGCTCCCGATGACAGGCTCCGCGACGAAGCAATCCATTCTTCCTTGCGCGGCCAAATGGATTGCTTCGCTCGCAATGACGGTTAGCATCGTTTTGTTCCTCGCAATGACGTCGCTCCAATTTCAGATACGCGTCCACGACCTCGCGGCGCGATGCGCCCGAGTTGTGCATGAATCTCTCGCCCAACAGAGGGCGCAGGGAATGCCGGGCGCACGATGCGCCCGCAGCCTCGTGTGCAAAGTAGAAAGCACACGAGTGTAGTCACCACGGTCACACCGGAAATCACCCGGCATTCCCCGCGCAATGGTTTTACGGCTTACTTCGCGCTCTCCCCGGTGACCAGGCTTGTTTGACACCGTCGCCTGCGCTTCTTCTCGCAGACTTGACGCCGGCATTGG
>DATNNX010000029.1:0-3609 GCA_035601615.1 Xanthobacteraceae bacterium | reverse complement strand
CGCCATGCCGCCGGACGTTATGACACTGATCGGGCCGGTCGTGGCGCCCGCCGCCACGGTGGCTGTGATTGCCGTCGCCGAGGTCACCGTGTAGCTCGCGCTCGTGCCGTTGAACAGGACTGCCGTGGCGCCGGTGAAGTTGGTACCGCTGATGGTCACGCTGGTCCCGACCGGCCCACTGCTTGGCGTGAAGCTCGTGATCGTCGGCGGGTTGGAAACCGTGACCGTGACCGGGTCGGACGTCCACAGCATGCCAAGCGAATCTCTCGCCACCGCGGTCAGCGTATGCGAGCCATTGCTCGCGGTGGTCGTGTCCCAGGGGACCGAATAGGGCGCTGTCGCGACTTCCGCGCCGAGGTTGCTGCCGTCCAGCTTGAACTGCACTCCCCTGACGGTGAGAGCACCGATGCCGCTTACGCTGGCGGCGACTGACACCGTGCCGCTGACGGTGGAACCGGAAGCCGGGGACGTAATAGTAACGGTAACGATCAGGCCGCCCCCGAATTGCGCCTGGGCCGGCTGCGGCGCGATCAAGCTCCAGCCGACCATCGCCAGCAGGGCTGCTACGCGAGCAATTCCATTATTCATTTTCATCCGCGCTCACGGTGGGTTGAGCCGGTTGAAAGTAGTGAACGCATATTTCGAGCGTGTGACCTGCGCTTGGGCCATTCGGCTTAGCTCGCCGCTGCCCTGATGTTGCGGCGTTCTGCCGTACGCCGCTGCTGTCCAGCGCGTCGTTCTTGCAGAGTAGGCGGTGCTTGTTGAGTACGCCGTTCATGCTGACGGCGCCGTTCTCCATGGCGACGCGGGTCTTCGAACCATCGGTACGCCGCCGTTTCATCCGGAAAGCTCCGCACATTCAACCCGTGCTGTCGCGCGATCAGTTCGATGTAGTCGTGCGAAAGCCGGAGGTCCCTGGTATCACCGAGCAGCGCGACACGCCGCGACGATGTGACGGCGAGCTCGCGGAAGTACTCGATCAGCCCGTGCCGCTCGAGCTGAAATATCGGCTTCGACGAGCGGACCAAGATCAGGACGCACGGGCACCCGGTTTCCTTGCTTGCGCTGACCACCGCCTGGAAAAAAGCGTTCGTCTGCTCAACGGTCTCGCGGCCGAATAATTCCGCGCGGAGCACGCCCCGGTCGAGGGTGATCCTGTACCCCATGGCGCTCCAGGGCGCCCGCGACGATTCAGTATCCGTTCCTGTCACCTCTATCTCAGTTGACGACCCGGCGGTCCAGCAGCGTGTCGAAGCTGCCGAGAAAATCGTCGACGTGCTCGATGGAGGCGTCTTCGCCGACCACGATCCGCATGAATTGCATGAACTTGGTCGCGCCATCGCCTTGGAAGAACGTGCCGCGCGCGCTACGCTTGTCTACCAACTCGTACGCGCGCTGGTCCGAATACTCGACCACGTAGTAGTTGTCGCTGTTGTAGATCACCTGCATCATCGCCTGCCCGCCAAAGCTCGAGGGGGCCATCACGAGCGGCCTGCAATGATGCTCGCCAGGGTACCGGAGCCGTTCGAGCGAGCCGCGCCAAAGCGGCCGACGAGCGGGAGCCTGAGTGCCGGAGAGAACGGATCGATGCCGAACGCGAGGCCGAGCACGTTGACTTCAAACCCCTCGACGCCGCTTGCCAGCACGCCGAGCAGGCCGAACAGCGACAGTTGAAAGCCGCCGCCGCTCGGCGCCGTCGCGTACAGCCTGTCGCCGAGATAGTCCTTGCCGATCGCAGTCGGCGGCAGGTCCAGCCCGAGCTCGGGCACCGCGCGGGCGACGTACGCGGTAAAGGTATTGGAATTGGGTCCTGGCCAGGCGGCATATTCGCCGGCGTAGGGATACTCGCGCGCGGCCTTGTCGATTCGCTCGATCAGCGCATCCGCGCCGTCGCCGCGCTTACTCGCCAGGACCGTGGGGGCATTGCCGCCCCAGCGCGCATCGGGCGCGCGTCTCCGGATTGCCACTGCCGAACCGCTCCCGCGCAAGCGCCAGTCGATCACCTCGTAGATCGTGTAAGCCCGCGCGCCGGCCGGCTTTACTGCGACCCAGGTATGGATACCGAAATAGCCCAGCCAGCCCGAGCAGCGAGCGCCGTACACCTGGACGACCGCTTCGGGGGTCGCCGCTGGATCGGGCGCCAGGCAGACCGGCGCGCTGCTCGTGGCGCGCCGCTCCCGCGATGGCGCGCGCGCCATGACGGCTGCACTGAGGCTGCGGCGGAGAAGCTGGGTAGCGCGGCGCATGCTCGGGGTCTGATCCTTGGCTCTGATGGTATGAGCCATAATCAGCGTTAAATCAGCGCTACCCGGGGCTTATCTGTGGTCCCTTTGGCTTACTTTGTCGAGGATCCTTGACGTGATTGCGTAGCGCTCCGACGGCGGCAGGAAAAAAACAACGGTACGACCTTGCGACCGCACCCTGCGGACCGATCAACCAACGAACAGACGGATGACTACACTTTGTTTGGCCGGCTAGGCTCGTAACAGCGGGCTGGCCATCTCGATCTGTTTGGAAGTAGCTGATGCGCTACGCCAAGTAGATAATTTGCTACATCGCCGATTAATCTGCTAGTTCGCGAGATAGGCCATTCGGACCATGTCAGGTGACGGGCCAAAGCGTGTAGAACCATCCCGCCCCAGTAGTTTGCGATGCCCGCCGGATGTAGCTGCGTGTAGTCCGGCCGCTACATCCGCTCGCGGGATCTCTACGAGAAAATCAAGTTTCGCTGATAGTCCCTTGAATTTCTGCACCCTATCATTGATGAGTTGTGTTTTTTATCCTACTAGGCAGGCCCGTAGATGATGAAAATTCTGATTGCCGATGATTCTGTGGTCGTGCGTGACCGACTGGTTACCTTGTTGGCCGACGTCCACGGCATCGAAGTGGTAGGTCAAGCGAAGGATGCAATGGAGGCCAGGAGTCTGGCCGCGGAGCTGAGACCGGATGTGGCGATCCTTGATGTCAGGATGCCAAAGGGGAGCGGCGCCGACGTGGTGCGCGACATCAAGAAGCTCGACCCCATCCCCAAGGTCATCGTCCTGACAAACTACCCGCACCCCGAGAACAGGAAAAAGTGCATCGATCGGGGCGCGGATTATTTTTTTGATAAATCGACCGAGTTCAAAAAAGTGGTGGCGGTATTGAGGGGCATGCTTTGTGACCCGGCAAAAAGCTGAGCCTGGGCGAAGCCCGGCCGGCTGGGGCTCGTGCCCGACGGCGTCGAGTCGATGGGAGGGAAAATGACCAACCTGCAATTTTCTCCGGAAATGCTCGATCGCGGCGCGCTGTTGAAGGCGCTGCGCGCGCTCCGGAAAGGGGAATTTTCCGTTCGCATGCCCATGGATCTCGTCGGGATCGACGGCGAAATCGCGCAGGCGTTCAACGACGTCGTCGAAATAAACGAGATGATGGCGGAAGAGTTTGCCCGCATCGGCACCGAGGTTGGCAAGGAAGGAAAAACCGGGCAGAGAGCGAAGCTGCCGGTGGCGACCGGATCCTGGCAGGAGTGCGTGGAGTCGGTAAATACGCTGATCGGTGATCTGGTGCAGCCCACCGCGGAGGTCGCGCGCGTGATCGAATCGGTGGCGAAAGGCGATCTTTCCCAGA
>DATNNX010000028.1:0-22022 GCA_035601615.1 Xanthobacteraceae bacterium | reverse complement strand
GATCGACGGCATCATGAAACGCGCCGGCGGGAGCCTGGACAACGTCGTCACCATGACCGTGTTCATCAAGGAATCCCGCTACGGCGACAAGTTCGTGGAAATGCGCAGAGACTTCTTCAAGAATGGGAACTATCCCGGCAGCGCCCTCATCACCGTGACGAACTTCGCCCGACCCGGGATCGAAATCGAGATTCAGGCTGTGGGCGTGGTGGGAGACATCTGCTCGAGCGACAATCCCTGCTCGGCCGAAGGAAAGGCCAAGAAGGCCCAAAACCGATAAATTTGTGTCCCGGCTCGCCATAACACTCGCGCGCCGTCAAGCAGATCGAATAACGCCGTTTCGCGCGGTACCTGCGTAAGCCTCGCAGGCACAGCACATCATTTCGCTGCGCGGCCAGATCAGATGTGCTATCCTTTCGCAAGCCCCGGAACCGCCGACAGCGCGCCGCCTCGATTCAGAGGGTGGTCAACACGCATGTGCCGGTCTGCGGCCGCTTAGGGCGCGTACTCGTCTCGATGGAGCACGCCGATCCGCTTCCAGGCTCGGGAGGGCATCATGAAGCATCCACTGCAGCTATCGTTCCTCTCACTGTGCGCGGGGCTTCTCACTGGCACGACTTTCCTCACGCCGCTCGCTGTTGACGCCCAGCGCGGCGATGGTGCGGAGCTCGCGAGTGCTGCCGCATGGCCCGCCGCGCTCGCCTTGCCCGAATTTCCAATCTGCCACATGCCGGCGGCGGCAGAGACCGCGCGCAGTGTGCTCCGCCTGGCGCAGACGCGCACCGAAGTGCCGCCCGCAGAAATCAAAGCGGCAACGCCCGCGCCCGCCTTTGCCGATAGTGAGCCGCCGCTATGGGAGGGCCTCGGCCCGCTCACGTACAAAATCGCGACTGCGAATGCCGAGGCGCAGGCCTACTTCGACCAGGGCCTGCGGCTTGCCTACGCCTTCAATCATGACGAGGCGCAGCGCGCGTTCCGCAAGGCGCAGAAGGTCGACCCCAATTGCGCCATGTGTTTCTGGGGCGAGGCGCTGGTGCTTGGACCCAACATCAATCTCCCCATGCAGGACGATGCGATCGCGCCCGCCTTGGCCGCCGCCGAGCAGGCGCGCGCGCTCAGTGCGAACGCGAGCCCGCGCGAGCAGGCGCTGATCGCGGCGCTCGCGACGCGCTACGCGGCCGATCCCAAAGCGGAGCGCGCGAAGCTCGATGCAGCCTATGCCGGCGCCATGGCGGATGTGGCGGCCAAGTTTCCGGACGACAACGATATTGCGGCGCTCTACGCGGAAGCCGTTATGGATTTGAGCCCCTGGAATTATTGGCAGCCCGGCGGCGCCGAGCCAAATCCGCAGAGCGCGCCGATTCTACCCACGCTCGAGCGCGTGCTCGCCAAGGATCCGAACCATGCCGGCGCGATACACTTGTATATCCATGCGGTGGAGGCCTCGGACCGGCCGCAGCGGGCCGAGCCCTACGCCGATCGGCTGCGCGGCGCGATGCCCGGCGCCGGTCATCTCGTGCACATGCCGAGCCATATCTACTATCGTGTCGGCCGCTACCTCGACGCGCTCGCCGACAACAAAACTGCGGCCGCGGTCGACGAAAAATATTTGGCCGAGACCAACGCCCCGATGGGGGTTTATCGGCTCGGCTACTATCCGCACAACGTCCATTTCGTCCTCGCCGCGGCGCAGATGGCGGGTGATGGACCAACCGTGATTGCCGCGGCGGAAAAGCTGCGCGGCCTCATCCCGCAAGACATTGCGCGCGGCATTGCCATCGCCCACCCGGTAACGGCGGCGCCGTACTTCGCGCACGCACAGTTCAGCCCGCTGGAGAGCATCCTTGCGCTGCCCGATCCGGGCGACGCCATTGCCTACGCGAAGGGCATCTGGCGCTACGCGCGAGGCATCGCCTACGTCGCGCAGCGCAACTTCGATGCAGCCGCTGCCGAGGCCAACGCCATCGCTGCGCTCGCGCGTGAGGCGGATTTCTCCTTGCTCAAGGCCTCGGGTGTTCCGGGGCAGGAAGTCATGAACCTCGCGCAGTCCGTGATCCAGGGCCGGATTGCGCAGGCGCAAGGCAATTTCACTGCCGCAATTGACCATTTCCAGCAGGCCGCAGCGATTCAAGATCGCCTGCCCTACATGGAGCCGCCCTACTGGTACTATCCCGTGCGCCAGACGCTCGCCGCGGTGCTGCTGCAGACAGGGCGCCTGCAAGACGCGGAGGATCAATTCATGCGCGCGCTCAAGCGTGCACCAGCGAACGGCTGGTCCTATTACGGTCTTTCGCAAGTCTATAAGGCGCGCGGTGACGCTTCAGCGGCTGGACAGGCCGAGGCCGAGCTCGCCAAAACGTGGATCGGCGACCGAGCAATCTTGCAGCTCGGTAACTTATAAACGAGTTGCTGAGCGACGAGCCGCCGCGGCAACTCTAGCAAGCGCAGGCCCCAACCAAAAGCTTCTCTGCATAAGACTGGCAACAGTCCGTTCATTCCCGCGAAAGCGGGAATCCAGGGGCCAAGCGCTGGGTCCCCGCTTTCGAGGGCACGAACGGAAGAGTCCCCTCTTGCGACGGCATTTTGGAACCCGAGCCGGTGCCCCTCATTGGCACTACCGGCCGCATTTACTAGCATCCGCGTCGGCGCTTCTACTGCGAAACAAGGGAGGGATGCGATGAACGTGGTCCGCCAACCCCAACCGGTTCTGGACAAGCGTGGCGAGCCGCATGTGCGCCGGTTCGAGGAGCAGCGCTGGCTGATCGACAATATTATCCGCGCCAACGGCATCGACTGGGACCAGCCGCGCTCGCTTTACCTCAACGCTCCATGCGGCATCGAAGCGAACGCCGATTTTGCCGGCATCCGCGAGCGGGTGAGAAAGATGGCGGACATCGGTCCCGCATTCGAGGCGGTTGCGCGCCGGCGCGAAGCCAAGGCGAAAGCGGCCGAAGAGGCCGATCGCAAAGTGACGGCACGCGACAACTACTTCATGGCGGCCATCCATTGGGGGGCCGCGCAGTGGCCTTACGATCAGAACAATGAAATCAATATCGCCTACAACAACAAGAAGCGCGAGTGCTACGCGAAATACGCCGCGCTCGCGGATCATCACGTCGAGGCGGTCTGGGTGCCGTTTCGCGACAAGGCGATCCCTGCCTGGTTTCATCTGCCGCCGGGCTACAACGGTGGCCGCATCCCGGCGGTGATCGCGATTCCCGGCATGGACAGCTTCAAGGAGGGCCAGGTCGCGCTCTACGGCGATCGCTTCCTCAACCGCGGCATGGCGGTGCTGGCGATCGACGGTCCGGGCCAATACGAAGCGCCCATGATCGGCCTCTACTTCTCGATGGAGAGCTGGATGGCGGCGGGCAAGCCGCTCGTCGACTGGCTCGCCGCTCGGGCCGAGATCGATCCGGAGCGCATCGGATGTTCCGGCACAAGTTTCGGCACCTTCTTCGGCACGATTCTCACGGCCCACGAGCCGCGCGTACGCACGTTTGCCGCCATGTCGGTGTGCCACGAGCCCGGCTGCCACACGATCTTTCAGGAGGCCTCACCGACGTTCAAGAAGCGGTTCATGTACATGTCGGGGATCACTCAGGAGGACGAGTTCGACCGCTTTCGTAAGTCCATCACCTGGGAACGCCACGCCGATAAAATCCGCGTGCCGTTCCTCGTCGTTGCTGGCGAATGCGAGGAACTCAGCCCCATCGAGCATTCCGAGCGGCTCATCAAAACGGTCAAGGGGCCGAAGCAGATGGTGGTCTACCAGGAATCGCGGCACTCGGTCGGTAACGTGCCTGCCGCCAATCTCGGGCCGTTCCCGCCGATCCTGGTCGCCGACTGGATGGCCGAGCGGCTCGCCGGCGAGCCGTTCGCAAATGAGCATTGGTTCGTGCGCTCGAACGGGCAGATCGATAAGACACCGCTTTAAGGCTGGAGCATCTGGTGTCATTTCCGGCTCGCCGCGAAGCGGCGAGCCGGAATCCAAATCACCACGCATTTGCGCTTACGCGATGACATTCGCCTTGGTCAGAAATCCCCACACGTCGACCACCGGTTTGCCGGCGAAGTCAAGGTCGCGATACGCGGAATGGGGTGCGCACAGGATGAGGAGATCGCTGCGTCTTGTGACTTCGTCGAGGTCGACCAGGTCGGGATCGGTCGTGACGAACGGATCGGTGGCGAGCACCGCCTCGGCCAGGCTCCCGAGCGCCTTCTTGAACTTGTAGCTCAGCGAGGCGCGGGTATCGTCGATGTCCGCCTTGAACGCCATGCCGAGCAGCCCGACGGTCATCCGCGAAAGGTCATAGCGCCGGCGCAGATCGTCGCAGACGTGCAGCACCAGGCCTTCGTTGACCAGCATGGCAGCGTTGCCCAGGCTGAACTGGTTCTGGGCAAAAGCCGCGAGCTGCATCGTATCCTTCATCAGGCAGGGACCCGCCGCGAGCCCGGGACTCGGAATGCCGCGGGCGCGCGGGTAATTGCGCTTCATTGCGTCATAGACTTTGCGGTAATCGAGGCCCGCCGACTTCGCGATCAGATAGAATTGATTCGAGGTCGCGAATTCGATGTAACGGTAGGCGTTGCTGAAGAGCTTGGCGAATTCCGCCTCGCGTGGCTTGACGACGATGAGCTCGGGCGCAATCGCCGAAAACAATTTGGCGGCCTCCTCCTCGGCCGCGGCCGTCGTGCCGCTGATGATTTGCGGCGTTTCCTTGAGTTCCTTGATGCCTTGTCCTTGCACCATGCGCTCCGGGCAGAACGCGACCTTGAGATGGCGATTTCTGCGCCGCAGGTAGCCATCGAGCCAATCGGTCGTGCCCGGAAAGACTGTCGAGCGCAGCACCAGGAGTTCGCCGTCGGCGAGGTAGGGCAGCAGCGCATCGATGCAGTCTTGCACCACTTTGCGGACCGGATTGAGGAACTCGTCGATCGGGGTGCCGATGGTGATGATGACCGGGCCGGTTCGGAAAACATCTGCCGGCGAGGACGTGAAAACGAGCCGGCTCCGCTTGAGCGCTCGTACCAGCAGCTGTTCTCCGCCATGTTCAATGAACGGCATGCGGCCCGATTGCAACGTCGCGAGGGCGTCGCGATTGACGTCGTGCACGTTGACGCGATATCCGGCCTCGGCGAATGCCAGCACGAGCGGAATACCGACGTGACCGGCGCCTCCGACAACCGTCAGATCGCCGCAATCGAGGCGCGCAGGTGTCGCTGCAGTCGGCTTGGTACCGGCGATATTCACGCAAATGCTCCAAGAGTTGACGTCAAGAGAGACTCGCAGCGACAGCGCCGAGTGATAGCCCAGTCCCCGCCGCAGTACAAAGACTTCGCGCGCACCACGGTTAAAGCTCGCGTGGAACCGGCAATGGCGTGATGAGCTTGCCGCGGTAGCCTTTCGCCCGCAGCTTGGGTGCAAGCTCGTCGGCAATATGCCAGGAAAAAATAACCGCGCATTCGGGCTGATCGGAGAACAGCCGGCTTTCCTCCACGACCGGGATCGAGGTTCCCGGCATGCATTTGCCGATCTTGAGCGAGCCCGCGATCTCGCAAACATAATCGATGATCGCCTCGTCGAGGCCGAGATAATTCACGAGCGTAGAGGCGCGCGAGGGCGCGCTGATCCCGCAGATACGGGCGCCCTTCTCCTTGAGCTCGCGGATCATGGCCAAGAGCCTGAGCTTCGAGAGCATCACGTCGTTGCGGAAGGCTTTCAGCCGCGCGAGCATCGCCTCCCCGCGCGGTTCCGCCGCAAGCATGCTGGCGACACTCTCGTTGACCGGGCGCGCGCCTTGCCGGCCCGCATGGACGCGGATCGATCCGCCATGGGTCGGAATTGCACGCGCGTGGAAGACTTCCAGGCCGTGCATCTGCAGGAGATTGGCGAGGCTTTTGAGCGAGTAGTAACGCAGGTGCTCGTGGTAGATGGTGTCGTATTGCAGCTTGTCCAGCAAGCCGATGAGGTAGTGCGACTCGGAGATGAACACGCCGTCGGGGCCCAGAAGATCGAGAATCGCTTCCACGATCGAATGCACGTCCTCGATATGCGCGAAGCAATTCGCGGCTGTCACGACGCGCGCGGGGCCGTGCTCGCGCTTGACCTCGGCCGCCACAGCGCGGGTGAAGTAGCGCATCAGGGTAGGAATACCGCGGCTGTTGGCGATCTTGCCGACCTCGGTCGGCTCGATGCCGAGGACACGGTGGCTCTTGAAATTCGAGAGCAGCGTGCCGTCATTCGAGCCTATGTCGATGACGAGATCCTGCGGTTTCAGCTCGAGCATTGCCGATGCTTCGGCATAGAGCTCGGCAAAATTATCCCGCAGCAGTTTGGTGGTGCCGCTGGTGTAGGGATATTCGGGTGGGAAGATGATGACGGGGTCGACCGCCAAGCCGAGCTGCACCAGTTCGCATTTCGCGCAGTAGAGAAGGTCGGTCGGGAACCAGGGCTGCTGCCGCGACACCTCGCCGATGGCAACCATTTGGTTCACCGGCGGCATGTAGCCGAGCGAGAGCACCTTGGCGAGCGGCGCATGGCCGCAGACCTGACAACACTCCACCGGAACGCTTGCTCCGCTGCCGGCGGCACGGGCGACTTTTGCGGGAGCCAATTCCACCTCCTTGCGGCTCATGCTGCCGGCGCCATGCTCGCGTGAGCCCAGCACCATTTGACCGTCGGCGGCAATCCTTCGTCGAGCGGGACCCGCGGTGTGTAGCCGAGTGTGGCGAGTTTCGAAATATCGGGGCAGCGGCGCGGCGTGCTGCCCTCGAGCACCGCGGAGGTACCGAGCACGAGATCGCGGCCGGCAATCTTGGCGATGCGGCGGGCGAGATCGGCGATGCTGACCTCTTCCGCGGTGCCGACGTGGTAGATGCCGAGATGCTCGCCCTTTGCGCGCATGATCATGACGCCCTGCACTAGATCGTCGATGTGGCAGAAACTGCGTGTCTCGGCGCCGCTGCCCTGGATCGGGAACGGCACTGCACCGCTCGCATGCTTGCTCATCGTGCGTTTGAGGCGCACGGCGAATTGGGGGATCACGTGGTCGAATCCCATATCGGGCCCATAGATATTGTGGGGCCGAAAGATCAGCACCCGCTCGAAATGCTTGCGGCCGTGGTTGATGACCATCATCTCGCTGATAATCTTGCCGGCGCCATAGGAGAGGCGCGGATTGAGCGGATCGGGAACGACGAGCGGAGCGCTTTCATCGGTCGGCACGCACGGCGGCGACTGGTAGACCTCGGAGCTCGAGGCAAGCATCAGCCGCCCGATACCGTGCCGGCGGCAGGCGTCGATGACGTTGACGATGCCTTTGACGCCGACGTCCAGCACGAGGTCGGGGGCGCTATAGAACGTCGCGGTGCCGTTGACGAAGGCGAGATGATGCACCTCGTCGATGCCGCGCATCGCGCCATCCACGGCCGCGGCGTCGCGGATATCGCCCGTGACGAACTCGATGTCGCGCTCGACCTCCGACAGCCGGCGTAGCGCTCCGCGGGAATTGTCATCGAACACCCGCACGGCCTCGCCCTGACGCACGAGCGCCTTGACCAGGCCCGAGCCGAGAAAACCGCTGCCGCCGGTGACCAGAATCCGCGCGTTCATCCGTCTACTGCTTTCCCCTTTTCCCCGAGCGTCCGCATAGCACATCGGCGGCACGCGCGGCACACCTGGATGGGCCCCGTACAGACGGGCGGGAATAGGATAGGCTTGCCTGGTGGACCATCGGCAATGGTCACTAATTACTCTCAAGGGGAGGACTTGATCATGTCTGTGCTGTCGTATCGCTGCGGTGCCTTCGCGCTTGCCTGTGCCTTGGTCACGCCCGCGAGCGCGCAGTTACTCACGCGCAAGGACGTATCAGCGGCCATGGCGCTGACTATCGCGCAGACCGCCATCGCCACCTGCACAGCGAACGGCTACCGGGTATCGGCCACGGTCGTCGGTCGCAACGGCGAGGTGCTGGTTCAGATCCGTGGCGATGGTACCGGACCGCATACCATGGAGAACAGCTTCAAGAAGGCCTACACCGCCCGCACTTTCCGCATCCCCTCGGGCGAGATGGAAGAACGATTGAAAAAGAATCCCCAGATGGGTGCCCAATATCTCACCGGCTTCACCACCGGGCGCGGCGCGCTGCCCATCAAGAGCGGCGACGAGGTGATCGGCGCAGCAGGCGTCTCCGGCGCTCCCGGCGGCGAAAAGGACGAAGCCTGCGTACAGGCCGGCATCGAGAAGGTCGCGGATCAACTCAAATAAAGCCGGCGACAGCGCCTGTCTTTCGAGAAAGCCAACACATGACGCGAGGCTCTCGTCGACTCTTCGGCATCCTGACCTCGGCGGGCATCGCGCTCGTGCTGACACCCTGGGGACCTGCGCTGAACGCGCAGACCTATCCGGAGCGCCCCATTCGGGTGATCGTGCCGATCGCGGCAGGCAGCGTGACCGATGTCATCATGCGTGCCACTGCGAATGAATTGGCGCCACGCCTGGGCCAGTCCTTCGTAATCGAGAACAGGGGTGGGGCGAGCGGCATCCCAGGAGCGCAGACCTGCGCGCAGGCGGCGCCCGATGGCTATACGCTGTGCCTCGTCTACCACAATACGTTGTCGATCAATCCGCTGCTCTTCAACAAACTGCCCTATGACGCGCAGCGGGATTTCACGCTGATTACCAATCTTTACCTCCTGGTCGAGGGATTGTTCGTGAGCAGCTCGCTCAACGTCAGCACGCCGGCCGAGCTCAAGGCCTATGCCGAGGCGCATCCGGCGGCGCTCAATTACGGCACGCTTGGGCCCGGTTCCAATCCGGAGATGTTCTTGAAGTGGATGAACCAGACCTGGAACGTAAATATCGTGGGCGTCCCTTATCGCGGCGGGGGGCCGATCGCGCAGGCGCTCGTCGCGGGCGAGCTCCAGGTCGCCAAGATGGGGTTGGGAAATTTCCTGGGCTTGCTGGGGACCGGCAAGATCAAGGCGCTTGCGGTCGCGGCCGCCCGTCGCTCACCGCTCTTGCCCGAGATACCCACTCTCGCCGAGGCCGGCATCGATTTCCCGCCGTTCGGCTGGTGGGGATTAGCTGCTCCCCGCGGAGTGCCGCAGCCAATCGTGGACAGACTCAACAGCGAATTCGTAAAGCTTTACCGGGAGACAAAATTCATCGAGTATCTCGAGAAGCAAGCGGTGCTAGCGGCGCCCGGAACGCCTGAGGAATTCGCTCAATTCCTCGAGCGGGACCGCCAGGATGCCGAGTTGCTGATCAGGATCGCGAACCAGCCGCGCGAGGACTACAATGCGCAACAATGAACCGCGCCGACAGGCCATGCGCGGCCTGGTGATCGGCGTGACCGCAATCGCTGGCGTTGAGCCAGCAGGTGGCGCTCCAGTCAGCGGTGCCCGTCCCTCCTGTGGCGAGCAAAGACTAGCGCCGCCTCATCGACGCGCGGCCCGCCCGCGGCGCGCATAAGCAGCCACAGCGCAATCGATATGTTCAGCAGGTTCCAGATCAGGCCGTTGGCGAAGGCGGCGCGGTAGGAGCCGGTCAGATCGAAGAGTGCGCCGGACAGCCAGCCGCCGAGCGCCATGCCGAATAGCGTCGCCATCAGCACGATGCCAAGTCGCGTGCCCGCTTCCTGTGGCGAGAAATACTGGCGCACGATGATGGCATACATCGGCACAATGCCACCCTGGAACAGCCCGAACAGCGCCGAGATCACGTAGAGCGACGCCAAGCCGTCGAAGAGAAGATAAAGCAACAGCGCCACGCCCTGCAGCGCTGAGCCTAGAACGAGCGTCGCCACGCCGCCGATGCGGTCGGCAACGAAACCCGACCCGATGCGGCTGAAGATGCCGAAGCCCAGCATCAATGACAGCATCTCGGCGCCACGGGCAACGCCGTAGCCGAGATCCCCGCAGTAGGCGACGATATGGACTTGCGGCATCGCCATCGCCACGCAACAGGCGACACCAGCTACGCACAACGCCGCCTGCAGCGCGCTGGCCGAGAGGCCCGGCCCACGCTGCGCCCCCGCGATCAATGCATCCGCCACTGCACCGCCATCGCTCGGTGCGCGTCGTCGCAACATCGGCAAAACCAGCAGCATGACGAGCGGACATAAGGCGCCGACCCCGATATGGGTCGCCCGCCAACCCTCGACCGTGACCAAGTGGTGCAGGAGGGGCGGCCAGATCGCGCCGCCGATATAATTGCCGCTGGACACAATGGCGACGGCAATACCGCGGCGACGGATGAACCATTGCGATGTATCCGCCATCAACGGGCCGAACGTCGCGGAGGTGCCGAGCCCGATCAGGAGGTGCGCGAGCGCAAACAGCATGAGATTGGGCGCGAAGCCGGCGGCAATGTAGCCAGTGCTGAGCGCGCTCACGCCGCACAGGACGGGGGCCACGATGCCGAACCGGTCGGTGAGTTTGCCCATCACCACACCGCCCAAGGCAAAGCCGATCATCGCAAGCGTGAACGGTAGCGAAGCGTCGCCGCGGGCGACGCCGAACGCCGCCTGCACTGGCGGCAGCACGACCGGCACCGACCACGTGCCGACGCTGCCGATGGTGGAGAGCACCACGGCGGCGGTCAGCCGCAGCCAGGCGAAGGGGGACTCCACCCCGGCGTGAACTGTTCCGAACCTCGGCATGATCTGGGCGTTTTCCCCGACGCTTCTTTGCGGCGTCCTTTCGGGCCTTCCTTGCCAAGCCACTCGAGCGCGAGCAACCCCAATCGGACGCAAAGCCTGCATAGCTGCTGCGCCGTGACCACAGATGCCCGCTTTTCGAATTGCGTCTTGCGGGATGGCGACCAAGGCTCGAAGATCACGAATCTGCCGGCTCGGATCGCGGGGAGGAAATGTCGCAACCGACGGCCTTGCGTCTCGCGCTATCCGGCCATCGCGCGCCAGTCGACTATGACCGCGCGCCGACCTATTCCGGCATGATCGCGGAGAAGGACGTGCTTGTGCCGATGCGCGACGGCGTCAAGATTGCGATCGACATCTATCGTCCCGAGACGACGGACAGGCTGCCTGCGCTGCTCGCCTTCTCGATCCACAACAAGGACCTGCAGGGCCCCGAACCCGCCCAGGCCTCCCTGACGCATCCGGCGTGGTCGATGTTATGGACCGGCCCGGCGGAGGCCGGTGACACTCGTTTTTTCGTCTCGCGCGGCTATGTGCACGTGATCGGCAATCCGCGCGGCATCGGCAAATCGGAAAGCGGCGGCTCGCGCGCCTTCGACAGCTATGACCTCATCGAATGGGTCGCGGCGCAGCCGTGGTGCGACGGCAATGTCGGCATGGTCGGCATTTCCGGCTTCGGCGCCGAGCAGTTCATGGCTGCGAAGCTCAACCCGCCGCATCTGAAAGCGACCTTTCCCTTCGATCCGCGCGGTGCCTATGGCGAAGCCGGCGGCTTCCGCGACGAATATCCCGGCGGCGTGATCCACCTCTTTCGCTTCCTGCTGCAGGTCTATGCCGCGGCCCACCAGCAGAAAGGGCAGCCGAAGCCGTTGCCTCCGGAACGGGAAAAGTTGTGGCAGGAGGCGATCGCCAATCCCGACTTCAAGATGTACCCGCACGTCTACAACGTGCTGGCGCTCAAGGGGCAACACTTCCCGGTCTTTTTCGACATTCTCATCGATCCCTACGACAAGGAGGCGGCGGTCGAAAAAAGCGACGCGGAATTCTCGAAGATCGACATCCCGACCTATACCGGCTCGGGCTGGTACGGCTACACGTATAAGACGCATCTCAACGGGGCGCAGAACTGGTTTCGCAATCTCAAGACTGCGCACAAGAAGCTGCTGCTTGCCGGGCCAGCCCATCTCGACCGGCCGGTCAAGGCGTTCCACGACGAAATGCTGCGCTGGTACGACCAGTGGCTCAAAGGAATCGACACTGGAATCCTAAACGAACCACCGGTGCGATTCTGGGTCATGGGCGCCAATGAATGGCGCAGCGCCAGTGATTGGCCGCCCCCACAGACGCAGTGGATCAAGTTTTATCTGCGCGGCTGGGAGCGGCTCACCACCGAGCCGTTTGTGCCGTCGAGCGCGGACGATTACCAGGCGCCCGATGCCTTCGTGCAAATGCCGGCGAGCCTGACCAACCGTATTCAAAAGCTGCGTTATCTCAGCGACCCATTGGCCGAAGATGTCACCATCGCCGGCCCGAGCGTGCTTCATCTCTACGCGGCGATCGACCAGGACGACACTAATTGGATCGTCATTCTCAAGGACATCGGTCCGGACGTGGGCGTGCAGACCGCGCGCGAAGGCGAGCGCGACATTTCGCGCCTGCACGAACGGGAACTCACCCGCGGCTGGCTCAAGGCGTCCCACCGCGCAATCGATGCAAAACGATCGCTGCCCGGCCGGCCATGGCATCCGCTCACCCGCGCCGCCCGCAAACCCGTCGCTCCCGACGAGATCAACGAATACGCTATCGAGATCATGGCGACCGCCAATGAGTTCAAGCGGGGCCACCGTATCTGCGTTGAAATTGCGAGCCTCGACGTCGCAACCGGCGTCGGCGGCGCTACCAATGTGGAATACATTCCTTACCACATCTGCAGCAGCAAGACCGTGCTGCACAAGATTTATCACGACCCCAAATATCCCTCGCATCTCTTGCTGCCGGTCATTTCTATTGCGTGAGATGCGACCCACAACGCTATGAGGAGCCACCATGTCTGAAATTACGATCGCGAACCCCGACGCGCTGGGCAAGCCGCTTGGTCAATATTCGCAGATCTCGCGCGTCAAGGCATCCGAGCTGCTGTTCATCGCCGGGCAGGTGGCAACCGATTCCAGCGGCAAGCTCGTTGGCGCCGACGACTTCGATGGGCAGTGCCGACGGGTGTTTGCCAACATCGAGATCGCGCTGAAATCGCAGGGCGCGAGTTTTACCGACGTGGTCGAGTTCACGACCTATCTCGTCCATTCGCAGGACATCGCGAAGTTCATGGCCTATCGGCTGCGCGAATTTCCTCGGCTCTTTCCGCGCGGCGCCTATCCGCCCAACACGCTGCTGATCGTCGACCGCCTCGTGCAGGAGCCGTTCCTCATCGAAGTCAAGACAATCGCCGCGCTGTAACACCCTGCGAGGACCAATAGCGATGCCCATTCATCTCGAACCCAGACCCGACAATGTGCACTGGGGATATTTCGACGCGCGGCTGCCGCCGCGAGTGACTATCGACAGCGGCGAGCGGTTGACCATCTCCAGCGTCTCGGGCGGCCCCGAGCTCATGCCGACGGCGCCGCTCAAAGTGCCGCCCGCGCTTCCCGCCATTCACCAAAAGGTGACGCGCCAGTTGGGGCCGCATATCTTGACCGGACCGGTTGCGATCAAGGGCGCGCAACCTGGGCAAGTGCTCCAGGTCGACATCGAGGAGATCGAGGTATTCTACGACTGGGGCTACAACTCCGTGCGTCCGCTCGCCGGCGCTTTGCCCGACGATTTCGCGGAGAACCGCCACATCCACGTCGTACTCGACCGCGCGCGCAAGTGCTGGCGGCTTCCGTGGGGACAGGAGGTTCCGCTGGCGCCGTTTTTCGGCGTGATGGGCACAGCGCCCCCGCCCGCCTGGGGCATGATCTCGACCGCGCCGCCGCGCAAGAACGGCGGCAATCTCGATAACAAAGAGCTCGTCGCCGGCACCACGCTTTATCTGCCCATCTTCGTTCCCGGCGCGCTGTTCTCCGTTGGCGATGGGCACGGCGTTCAGGGCGACGGCGAGGTCTGCGTCACCGCCGTCGAGACGGGATTGACCGGCACCTTCCGGCTTACGTTGCGCGAGGACATGCGGCTCGAATGGCCGATGGCCGAAACGCCGATGCATGTGATCACGATGGCATTCGACCCCGACCTCGACGATTGCGTGGTGATTGCGCTGCGACAGATGCTCGACCTCATTTGCGCGCGTACGGGCCTCGACCGCTACCAAGCCTACTCATTGGCGAGCCTCGCGGCCGATGTGCGCGTGACGCAGGTGGTCAACGGCAACAAAGGCATCCACGTAATGCTGCCCAAGCGTTATCTCACGCGCGGATGAAAGGCGGGATATCGGCGAGATGCTCTGAGCGCCGCTCGTGATGGCAGCTCAATCCGTGCCGAGTTTGATGACGTCGGCGACTTTATTGTCCTTGGGGTCGACGATCACGATTTGCTGCGCGGTGAGGAAGAATCTGTGGCTCTTCACCTGCGGCACCTTCTGAGCTACGTCGCTCGGCATCGGTCGCGGGTTGATGCCTTGCGGGATGGGATCGCCAATCTCTATCTTGACGTCGGCGGCGTCGGGCTTCATGTCTTTGACGAATTCCCTGATCGTATGACGCTGCTCCAGCGTCAGGTTGAGCTTCGGCGCAGGCGTCAGCACGTCTTGTGGCTGTTGCGGCGTCGTCTGCGCCGGCACGGCCGAGCCGACGCACGACAGCATCAATGCGAGCCCAGCGGTGATCCACGCCTTGCGCATCGTATCCTCCCGAAACGCCCGCATTGCCGCCACCAGCGTCCAAATCGCCGGTGTCGACGGTACCCGATCAAATTGAACTTTTTTCCTGTGGAATAGTTCCAGTCCAATCGCGCTCCCGCGACGCATCGAGTTCCGTCATGGAGCGTTCCCATATGGCTCTCGATATCCCATATTAAGCAGCGAGTTAAGCAGCGAGCCAGCTCACCGGGCCCGGCGGATACTAGAGGTCAACACCTAATCAAAAAGAACGCGTGATCATGAGTAGAGCATTCGTCAAAGACTTGGAGGATGCGGTCGAGGAGTTGCCAGATCGGCCCATTTCTCCGCATCCCAATCTCGTGACTGCCGAGGGGCTTGCGCGCATCGAGGCCGAAGTTGCGCGCCTCCAGCAAGAGCACGCTGCCGCGCATGCAGCGAATGACCGCGCCGCGCGCGCGCGCGCCGCGCGCGACCTGCGCTATTGGACCGCCCGCCGAGCGAGCGCGCAGCTCGTCCCTGAACCCAACGATCGGAGCAAGGTCCATTTCGGCGCGACCGTGAGCATCGTGCGCGACGGCGGGCGCCGTCAGACCTTCCGCATCGTCGGCGAGGACGAGGCCGATCCTGCGCACGGGACGGTCTCGCACGTCTCGCCGCTGGCGCGAGCATTATTCGGAAAAGAAGTCGGCGACATGGTAGAGGTCGCGAACTCGCAAGCCGAAATCGTCGAGATCGCTTGAGGCGCCACGCGCGCGCTCAAGGTTTCCCGGACCACGCCTTGAAATCCGCCTCCGACACATTCGGCAGTTTCTTGAGGAAGGCGACGATCGTCCAGATTTCCTGGTCCGGCACCTCGACGAGACCGAAGCTCGGCATGCCGGTCATGTGAATGCCGTTCTTGACAACCCAGAACAGATCTTGCGGCCTGCGGTCGTTGACGAGATCCTTGAGATCGGGCGGATCGGGACGCAAGCCCTCGGAGAATTTGGCCCAGTTGACGCCGGGCGCGCCGTGGCAATTGACACAGCCGCGCTCGGAAAAGGCGCGCGCGCCGGCCTGCACCATCGAAGGATCCTCGAGCGATGCTGTAGGCGTCTCCGTCGCATGCCGCCTGATCGAGGCCAAGCGGACCTGGACCAGCGCCCATTTGACAGAGGGCGGATCGTCGACTGTCGCAGCAACACTGTAAAAACCGCCGAAGAAAAACACCGCGGCGGCGATGGCCGCGAGTATGGCGAGAACACCGATCAATGCCAGGAAGGTTTTCATGCGCAACTCCGCGAGCCCGTTGCGGCAATCCTAGCGCGGCCAGCGCAAAAAGAAACAGCCGCGCCGCCAATGCGCGAGGCCGGACATTGCGTCTGCTCGGTTGAGCGTTGCAGACCCTAACGGCCTGACAGCGGTTCCTACTCGCTTTCCGGTGACGCACGGCGGCCTTTGTGAGCGTCGCCGCGATCCGCTAAGCTCCTGCATTCAAGTGCAAACGGCATCAGCGGCAAGGGAGGTCACAATGGCAAAAGCGTATTGGATCGCGTTCTATCGATCAATTTCCAATCCGGATGCATTGGCGGCCTACGCCAAGCTCGCGGGACCCGCAATCGCCGCCGGCGGCGGACGTTTTCTAGCGCGCGGCAACGCCGCAAAAGCCTATGAGTCGGGGGTCGCCCAGCGTGTGGTCGTGATCGAATTCGACAGCGTCGACAAAGCCATGGCCGCGCATGATAGCGAGGGGTATCAGGCGGCGCTGAAAGTGTTCGGCAAAGCGGCCGATCGCGATCTGCGCATCGTCGAGGGCCTGGCATAGGCGATATGCGCTGGTTCGTCGTTGCCCCGCATGTGATCTCAGCGCAGGTGAGCTGATCCGAATATTCCTGGAGAGGTGCGATGGCGTTAAGCGCGGCAAGCATCTGCAACTTTGGCTGGAGGGCGCGGGACTTCAAGCTCAAAGGCGTGGACGGCAAGACCTATACACTCGCCGACGTGCGCGGTCGCAGGGGCACACTCATCACCTTCATCTGCAATCATTGCCCTTATGTGCGGGCGGTGATCGACCGCTTGGTGACGGAAGCGAATGCGCTCAAAGGCATCGGTATCGGCACGATCGCGATCATGCCCAACGACACCAAATCTTATCCCGAGGATTCCTTCGACAACATGAAGCGATTCGCGCAGGAGCACGACTTCACCTTCCCCTACGTGATTGATGAAACGCAAGAGGTCGCGCGCGCTTACGGCGCGCAATGCACTCCCGATTTCTTCGGGTTCAACAGCAATGACGAGCTGCAATATCGTGGCCGGCTCGATGCCTCGCGTACGCGCCTCGTGCCGGGCGCGCGGCGGGAGCTGTTCGAGGCGATGATGCAAGTGGCAGAGACCGGCCGTGGCCCGCTGGAGCAGACCGCAAGCATGGGATGCTCGATCAAGTGGCGGGATTAACGCGATGATCAGAAACTTCCACGTGCTCTATGTCGGACAGATCGAGCTCGACAATATCGGTCGGTCCGGCACGCCGGCCAATGAACGGCGCTACTCAGCCGAACGGTTGCGGGAAGTCTTCGCCACGGCCCGCGAAATCGCACAATTGATGGACCGCCTCGGCTACGACGTGTTGTGGACGGCCGAGCATCACTTCCAGCGGGAGGGTTACGAGTGCCTGCCCAACCTGATCCAGCTCGGATTGTGGCTCGCGACGCAAACCCAGCGGCTCAAGTTCGGCTGCGCCTTCAATATTCTGCCGATGTGGCACCCGATCCGCCTCGCCGAGGACTACGCGATGGCCGACATCGTTACCGACGGGCGCATCATCATGGGGGTCGGTCGCGGCTATCATACGCGCGAGGTGGAAACGTTCGGCGCACCGCTCCTCGACGCGCAAGCCAATCGCGAATTGTTCGAGGAGCAGCTCGAACTCCTTCTCAAGTGTTTCAACGAAGATGCCTTCCATCACAAGGGCAAATACTACGAATGTCCGCCGCCGGTCGAATATCGCGGCTACCGCCTCAAGGACATTACCGTGGTACCCCGGCCCAAGCATTTGCCGGTCGACATCTGGATGCCGATCGCCAGCGGCAAGACGATCGAGCTCATGGCGCGCTACGGGCTCAAGGCGATGGTCACGCTCAACGGACAGAAGATTTTGGACGACGTCGTGCGTGCCTATCACGACGCATGCGAACGGCAAGGCCGCCGCAAAAAGCTCGGCGAAGACATGATCTGGGGAGCCGGCATATACCTTGCCGACACCCAAGAGGAAGCCGTCCGCCGGCTCGAGCCGGCGCACGACGAACGCTTCAAGTGGTTTGCGCCATTCGGGTTCGTGCGCTACGCCGACGAGCACGGGCGCACCTGGGGCACGCCCGGAGCGCCGGCCGGCGTGCCGTCGCTGCGCGACGGCGTTGCGCAAAAGGCGTGGTTCTGCGGCCCGCCGGGCCATGTGATCGACGGCATCAAGTCGGTGGCTGACAAATATCCGGGGCTCGAAAACTTCATGATCCATTGGGCCGAGGGCATGCCACCCAAGGAATTCAAAGAGCAACTCACCTGGTTCGCGAAGGACGTCATGCCCGCGTTCAAGCGCGCGTAAGCGGTCGCGCGTCTGCAGTCACCAACAGCGGTCGAGGGACTTCAAAAAACAATGAAAGAGAACGTGAAGCGCGTTTTCTACGTGCGCTATGTCGCGCATCCCTGCTATTTCGAAATCATAGCGCAGCGGCCCGAAATACGGCTCGACAAGCTCGAGAACGAGACCGCCGACAACGCTGCGGCGCCTATCCTGGCGGCCGCGCACGCCTATCAGATCGGCTCGTCACGCGACGAGCTCAATCCGCGCTTCTATGCCCGAGGCGAATTGCTGGGGCGCATGCCCAACCTGCTCGTCGTCTCCACCAACGGCGCCGGTTTCGACACCGTCAATGTCAAGGATTGCACCCAGGCCGGCGTGCTCGTCGTCAACCAGACCGGCGGCAACGCCGAGGCGGTGGCGTCGCACGTCCTTGCCATGGTGCTCGCGCTCTCGAAGCAGATCGTGCAGACCAACCACGCCTTGCGGCGCGGCACGATGCGGGATCGTAATGCCTTCATGGGCAACGATCTCAAAGGACGCACCATCGGCATCGTCGGTATCGGAAATGTCGGGCGCCGCATCGCCATGCTTTGCCGCGGGCTGTTCGGCATGCAGGTCATCGCCTGCGATCCTTATCTCGACGAGAAAACGATCGCCGCGCGAGGCGCGGTCAAGGTCAGCCTCGACGAGCTGTTGCAGCGCGCCGATTTCGTATCGATCAACTGCCCGCTCGATGAGGAAACGCGCGGCATGATCGGCACGCGCGAGTTCGCGCTGATGCAGCCGCACGCCTATTTCATCAACACGGCGCGGGGCTTCATCCACGATGAGCGGGCGCTCGCCGAGGCGCTGCGGTCGAAAAAGATCGCAGGCGCCGGCGTCGACGTGTGGGACAAGGAGCCGCCCGCGGCCGACCATCCGCTCCTGGAGTTCGACAACGTGATCGCGACACCGCATACCGCGGGCATGACGCGGGAGGCGCGCGCCAATATGGGCCGCATCGCCGCCGAGCAACTCGTCATGACGCTCGACGGCAAACGCCCGCCTCGGATCGTCAATCCGCAGGTCTGGCCGGCCTACACCGAACGCTTCGAGCGCACCTTCGGATTTCGGCCGCAGGGATAGCTTGAGGACAGTTCGAGCAGAGCGCGAGACGTCGTTGCCGGCCCGGCTCGGCCCTCGGCGGGACTGGGATAGTTGGAAAATAATACCATCCGCGGCAGCAGCAGCCTCGCCGGTTGGCTAGCATAATTTGCCGAGCCAACTATACTCGCGCCCGTCGGTGGACCCTTGTTTCCGACGATCGCAATGATTGCACGGGAGATTTTCGATGAAACGCGTAACGCTCGCCCTCGCCACGGTCTTGCTCGCCCTCGCCGTCATACCGGCGGCGGATGCCCGGGTGGTGCAGCCGCCGTGGGTTGTGGTGCGCTGGGGCTATGGTGACTGCAAGATTTGGCGCAACGACATTAACGGCCCCTGGGGCCCTGGCTGGCGAGCAGTGGCATACGCCAACTCTTATCCAGAGGCCTGGGCAAAGCTGCAGGCGCTCTATGGCCGCAGGTGGTGCGTCTAGCTCCGCTCCTTTACCAAAACGGTTTCGCCCGGCTCTGCCGGGCGAAATTTTTCTCAGAACGTGCGCTCAGCGCTACGACAGGCCAATCTTGCGCACCACCTTGAGCAGGCGATCGGTGTCGGACTCCAGGAAGCGCGCGAATTCCGGCCCATCAAGATAGGAGACCTGGCTTCCGGCTTTTGCGAAACGCTCGACGACGGCTTGGTCCTGCATGAACGGGCGGATCGCATCGCGCAGAATGCGCGTCACGTGCGCCGGCGTATTCTTCGGCGCAAACACGCCGGTCCAAAGGATGTAGACGACCTCCGGATATCCGGCCTCCTGCAGCGTCGGCGCGTGCGGAAAGCTCGGCAGCCGTTCGGTGCCCCATTGCGCCAGGATGCGGATGTTTCCGGCATCGATCTGGCCTTTGGCGGTCGACTCGAGCGTCGGAACCACTGGCACTTGGTCCGACAGGAGCGCGTTGAACGAAGGGCCGCCGCCCTGATACGGCACGTGGACCATCTTGAGCTGAGCCGCGTTGAGAAACATTTCCATCGCCAGATGGACGGTGCCCAGATGCCCGGACGTACCATAGGGTATGCGGGCCGGGTTTGCTCTAACCGCCGCGATGAACTCGTCCAATGAATTCCACGGGGATGAGTTTCTCACCGCCAGGATGGGCGGATCAGCCAACATGCGCGCGAGCGGCACGAATTGGTCCATCTCATAGGGGACCGGCTTGCCCTGCAAGCGGTTGCCTTCGGGAATGACGGCAAGCGAAGGCAGCGCCGTCATGATCGTGTAACCGTCGGGCTCCGCACGCGCGACGAAAGCATGCCCGATCCCGCCTCCCGCTCCACCTTTGTTCTCGACGACGACCTTCTGTCCCAACGTTTCGGACAAATGGGCGGCGAGGGGGCGAGCCGCGAAGTCGGCGACGCCGCCGGGCGGGAACGGGACCACGAGCGTGATCGTGCGCGTCGGCCACGGTTCTTGCGCCCGCAGCCGATCCGACCCGAGCCAAACTCCTCCCGAGGAAAAAGGAAGCCCAAGCGTCAGGTTCAGGAATTGCCGGCGATTTGTCATGGCCTCCTCCCTCCTCCGGATGGGCTTACTTCCAAGCCCGCAGGGCCCGCGGCCACATTGTGCTATTGGTGGGGTACGATCTGATACGAACGGAGGACCTCGCATCATAACCGAAGCGCCAAAGGATGCCATCGCCTTCTTGTCGGTTGCCGAATTGCTCGCTCGCTATCGACGCAAAGAGGTCTCGCCGCTCGAGCTGCTTCGTGCCGTGCTCGATCAAATCGATCGGCACAACAACGTTGTGAACGCCTATTGCTGGGTGGATCGCGACACTGCCCTCAGAAGCGCGAAGGACTCCGAGGCTCGCTGGATGGCTGGCGCGCCCAGGGGACTCCTCGATGGCGTGCCGGCTGGCATCAAAGACAACGTACTCGTCGCCGGCATGCCCGCCCGCTTCGGGTCAAAACTCACATCGGATGCGCCGGCAACGCACGACGCGCCGGCGGTTGCCCGGTTGCGCGAGCAAGGCGCGATCATCATCGGCAAGACCGCAATGCCCGAGTTCGGCTGGAAAGCCGTCACCGATAGCCCATTGACCAGCGTGACGCGCAATCCGTGGGACACGCGCAAAACGCCGGGAGGCTCCTCCGGCGGTGCCGTGGCGGCCGTCGTTCTCGGCATGGGCAACATCCACCTCGGAACCGACGGCGGCGGATCGATCCGCATCCCCGCCGCATTCACCGGCTGCTACGGCATCAAGCCAACGCGCGCACGCGTGCCGGCATGGCCGACCTCGCCGCTCGGAACGCTTGCGCATGTCGGCTGTCTCACACGGTCGGTTGCGGATGCGGCGCTGGCGCTGACGATCATCGCTGCTCCCGACATACGCGACGTCTACGCCTGGACGTCACCTGCGCCCGATTTTCGCATCGGCCTCGACAACGGCGTGCGAGGCATGCGGATCGCATACTCGCCGCGCCTCGGATACGCCACGCGCATCGACCCGGAAGTCGAGGGGGCGGTGACCTCGGCGGTGCAGGTGCTCGCGGAGCTCGGCGCTCACATTGATGAAACCGATCCGGAGATTGGCGGCGACCCGATCGCGACCTGGAACACGTTGTGGTGGTCCTCGTTCGCGACGCTCTTGCAACCCTATGGCGAGCGGGTTGGCAAGGAGGCCGAGCCAGCCCTTGTCGCTGCCGCGGCGCAGGGGCTCAAGACATCCGTCGCTGACTATATCCGCGCGCAGCTCAAGCGCGCGGAACTGCATATTGCGTTTGCCCGCTTCTTCGAGCGCTATGATCTGCTGTTGACGCCGACCATGCCGCTGCCGGCTTTCGACGTGGGTCATGTCGTCCCGCCATCAGGAGATTCGGGCGAGGCGTGGACGGATTGGTCGCC
>DATNNX010000027.1:0-2184 GCA_035601615.1 Xanthobacteraceae bacterium | reverse complement strand
CGAACGGCCGTTGTCCAGCAGCACCACGTGGTATTCGGAGGGCCCGTCGGGATCACCAGGCCGGCGCGGGCCGGCCGAGAGCGTCGTATAGACCGACATTTCCTGCCCCGTAGCCGACCGCGCCAGCACCCGCAGGAACTGGGAAAGGTCCTCCAGCGTCGGCACCAGCTTTTCGATCGACGCCAGCACGATATGGGCCTTGGGCAGAGTCTGGGTGAGGTCGCCATTGCCCTCATTGGTGACGATCACCGAAGCGCCTGTCTCGGCGACCAGAAAGTTCGCGCCCGTAATGCCCACATCGGCGGCGAGGAACTTTTCGCGCAGCACGCCGCGGGCCTCCGCCAGCAGGCTCACCGGCTCCACGAGATTGCGATTGGCCGGCAGATGAGTGTGAACGCGCCGAAAATCGCTCTCGATCTGCGCCTTGGTGAGGTGCACGGCCGGCGCGATGATGTGGGACGGCATCTCATGGCGAAGCTGAATGATATACTCGCCGAGATCGGTTTCGATCGGGGTGACGCCGTTGGCCGCGAGGAAATCGTTGAGCCCGATTTCCTCCGCCACCATGGACTTTCCCTTCGTTACCGTGCGGGCGCCAAGCTTGCGGCAGATGTTAAGGATAATCCGCTGCGCGTCCTCGCCGCTGACGGCGTAATGCACGTGGCCGCCGTGCGCGACGACGCGTTTCTCATAGGCTTCAAGATAGAGATCGAGATGGGCGAGCGTGTGGTCCTTGATGTCGCGGGCGCTATCGCGCAGCGCTTCGAATTCGGGAAGCTTGTCGGCGACCTCGCGGCGTCGCGCGATGAAATTCACCTCCACGAATTTCAGCGCGTTCTGCAAATCCGCATCGGCGAGCGCGGCCTTCGCATTGTCCTTGAATCGTGGCGAGGTCGGCGCATGAGCGGCGACGTCGGTCATCGCTTCACCTCACGCTGAGCAGGCGCCGGGACGCCGATTGCGGGCTCGCGCGTCATTCCGGCCAAAACCTCGGCGACATGGCGCACCTCAATGCTGGCGCCGTCGCGCTGCAACTTGCCAGCCATGTTCATGAGGCAGCCGAGATCGCCGGCGAGCAGCAGGTCGGCGCCAGTCGCCACGATGGCGGCGGCCTTCTTGCCGACGATGGCATTCGAAATCTCCGGATACTTCACGCAGAAAGTGCCGCCGAAGCCGCAGCAGACGTCGGCATCGCGCATCTCGGCGAGCCGCAGCCCTTCGACGGTGGCGAGCAGGCGCCGCGGCTGATCGCGCACGCCTAGCTCGCGCAGGCCCGAGCAGGAATCGTGATAGGTCGCAGTGGCCTCAAGGCGCGCCGCCACCCGGTCGACGCCACAGACATCGACCAGGAACGACACCAGTTCATAGGTCTTTCCCGCCAAGGCATCGGCGCGCGGCTGCCAGTTCGGGTCGCCGCGAAACAATTCTGGATAGTGGACCTTGAGCATCCCGGCGCACGAGCCTGACGGCGCCACCACGTAATCACACGGCGCAAACGCCTGGATTACCCGCTGGGCGATATCTCGGGCGGTGGCGCGGTCGCCGGAATTGAACGCGGGCTGACCGCAGCAGCTTTGGCGCGGCACCTCCACGCTGCAACCAGCGTCCTGCAGAAGCTTCGCGGTCGCAAACCCCACCGACGGGCGAATCAAATCGACGAGGCAGGTGACGAACAGCCCAACGCACCTGGCCATCGGCTCGGCCATGAGGAGGCTCCAATCGGATGACGAGATCCGCGCGAGATTTAGGCTATTGCACCAGCCGTGCAAGCGGGACCGACCGTCGCGGGCGCCTGCGGCGCGCCATGAGAGCGCGAGTCGCAAATTCTGCGGGGCAGCAAATGGGCGAGAATGATCGCGAGAGTGTTACGGCGCGTTCGCATGGGATGAGGCGGGTGCCGCCGCTAACCCTCTCCCCGCTTGCTGGGAGAGGGCAGGGTGAGGGGGGCTCTCCGGCGAGTCTGAGCTTGTGGAAAGGCCCCCTCACCCCGACCCTCTCCCCGCAAGCGGGGAGAGGGAGCAGTGCTGGCCTGCGATGATGCTAGATCAGATAACCGTAAGCCCACTCACATCGGCGGGGTGATGCCGTTCTTGCCGACATTGATGCCTGCGGTTTCGACGTCGCCGTTCGGCAATTTGGTGCCGGCGGCGATGAAGATCTTTGCGCCGGGCTTGAGGTCGGCCT
>DATNNX010000026.1:0-2136 GCA_035601615.1 Xanthobacteraceae bacterium | reverse complement strand
CATGTTGCCTTCGAGCGAATGAAAACCCTCGGCCCCTGCGATGTCTGATCTTTCGTGGCTCAATCCCACACCCCATGCAATCGCTGTGTACGCTTCGCGCCCACCGTCGCCGGTGGCCACGCAACACTCGCTACCAAGCGGTCGCTACTCCTTACTTGGGCCGGACTTCCACCGGCTGGATCGCACCAGCTTTACCTGGCGCACTCACTCTATCACCTCGTCGGCGCGCGCGAGCAGCGTCGGCGGCACCTCTAGGCCCAACGCCCTGGCGGTCTTGAGATTAATGACCAACTCGAATGTGGTGGGCAACTGGACCGGGAGGTCCCCCGGCTTCGCGCCTTTCAAAATTTGATCCACGTACGCCGCAGCACGCCGACAATGGTCGGCGTAGCTAGGACCATAGGACATGAGCACGCCAGCCTCCGCATACTCCCGGAGCGCACCCAATGTCGGCATGCGCGCTCCTAAGGCCGATTGCACGATCCGGGGACGGTTCGGGAATGTCAAAGGACTCGACAGAACCAGTGCGGCGTCTGCGCCCTGGCTTTTCATCGCACTGAATGCGCCGTCAATGTCCTCGAGGACTCGGATTTCGACAGGTAGTGCTGTCAGATCGAGCGCTTCGGCGGTCGCCGTAGCCTTCTCAAGCTCCAATCTGTTGATCACGTTGTCAGGATTCCAGAGAACGGCCACGCGCTTGGCAATAGGGACAGCATCCCTGAGGAGCTGCATGCGTTTCGACGCCAGCTCAACAGTTACAAACGTTAGTCCGGTCAAATTGCCACCCGGCCGAGCTAGACTCTTTACCAATCCCATAGCGACCGGATCGCCACCGCCGACAAATACAATCGGGATTCTATCCGTCGCCCTTGAGGCGGCGAGCGCTTGGGGCGGGCCAATCGCGAAAATGACGTCCACACCAAATTGGACCAGTTCCGCAGCGAGCTGAGGAAGACGGTCCTCCCTGCCTTCCGCGTAGCGCCGCTCGATAAAAAAGGTTTCGCCCTCGATGTAGCCGAGCTCCCGCAGACCCTGTCGGAACGCCGCGAGGAGGTTCGGACTGCTGGATGGCCAACCCGACTCGATATGCCCTATTTTGGCGATCCGTGTGGACCGCTGCGCGCGCGCCACTAGCGGCCATGCGACCGCCACGCCGCCGAGCAGCGTGATGAACTCTCGACGACTGCTGATTCGATCACCTCGTCGGCCCGGGCGAGCAACGTCGGAGGCACGTCGAGGCCGAGCGCCTTGACAGTCTTGAGGTTGATCGCCAGCTCGTACTTCGTCGGCGCCTGCACCGGCAGGTCGGCTGGCTTCTCGCCCTTGAGGATACGATCCACATAGCCGGCAGCACGCCGGAATTGGTCGAGGAAGTCCACTCCATAACAGATCAGGCCACCGGCAGCGCAGAAGACCGGAAGGTAGTAGACGGCCGGGAGCCGGTTGCGGGCCGCCAACGCGACGATCAGGTTGCGATGAGCGGTCGCCGCCGGGCTTCCGGTTACGATCAGGCCGCCGTTCGAACCTTGCGCAAATGTATTAATTGAACGCTCGATCTCACCGGCCTCGCGCAAATCAACCGGGCGCAATTCCAGACCGAGCGAGGGAGCAAATGCCTGCAGGACGCCGAACTGGCCGGGACCGGCGGCAATGGCGGAATCGCGCAGCACGGCGAGACGGGTGACGCGCGGCGCAATCTCCTTGATGAGCTCAAGCCATTTGCCAGCGAACTGATATTCGAGAGCGGTAAATCCGGTCGCGTTGCCGCCCGGCCGCGCTAGGCTCTCGACATAGCCGGCGCCGACCGGATCGGCGACAGCTGCAAACACGATCGGAATGGTGCGGCTCACCTGCAGCAAGGCCGATACCGCCGCGCTGGAATTGGCGAGGATGACGTCCGGCGCCAGCTCCACCAGGTTGGCCGCGTGCTTGCGCATGGTGGCTTGCCGTCGCCCCAGCGGTAGTCGAGGCGGAGGTTCTGCCCCAGCGTCCAACCTGTTTGCTGTAGCGCCTGAGCGAAAGCAGTCAGCCGCGCTTGTCCTTCCGCATCGTCGGCAGGAAACGGCGTGAGCAAACCGACGTGCCGCATTCGCTCTCGTTGCTGCGCCCGCGCGGCGACCGGCCACGCCGCCGCGG
>DATNNX010000025.1:0-15754 GCA_035601615.1 Xanthobacteraceae bacterium | reverse complement strand
GATCACCGTTTCGTAGCCGGCGACGATCGCCTCCATCAGCGCTTGTCCACTGCTGTGCCGCGCGCAGCCGAGCGCAAGCGCCGCCGGTATCACGGCGCAGCCGGGATGCACGGAGCCCTGGCGGAAGCCGTCATCGAGCTCGATGCCATGGGCGGCAGTGCCGCCGAGGAACGCGGCATCGATGAGATCGGCGCGCCGTGCGCGTCCCGGCACTGGAATACGACCGGCCGGACGTGTGGCCGCCAGCACGGCTTCGGCGCGGCTTGCAACGTCGCCGCTCGCGCCCGCGATCATGACCCCGACCGTGTCGAGCAAATGGCGCCGCGCGTAATGGCGCACCTCATCCGCGAGCGCGGGGTAGTGCAGGCCATGCACGAAATCGACGACGGCCGCGGTCGCCGAGGCGACCGGTTCGAGGGTCTGCACCGCCTCGGCATGGGCCATGGATCTGTCCTCCTCAGGGCTCCTCGCTCAGCGAGGCAACATCCTCGCATTCTCCTGCAGCTTTGCAACCGCGGGGCAGATGGGCTAGGGGTCAATCGACTCGCGAGGGCGTTTCACGACGGCAACAATGGCCTGGGCGGATACCTTTCTGCGCACGCTGAAGGAGAACGACGTCAGGCTCGTCACCTACGTGCCCGACAACGTGCTCACGCCGCTCATCGATGGCGCGGCCGCCGATAACTACTTCATGTCGATCGGCGCAACGCGCGAGGATGAGGCCGTCGGTACTTTGGCCGGCGCCTATATGGGTGGTCTGCGCGGCGTTGCCATGATGCAGACCAGCGGGTTTGCGCTCATTGCCAACGCGCTGGCGTCGCTGATCGTGCCCTACCAGATTCCGGCGATCATCGCGGTGTCGGAGCGCGGCACCTTGGGCGAGTTCAACATCGGCCAGGTCGCAGTCGCCCGCACCATGCGTCCGACGCTCGATGCGATCGCGGTCGCGCATCACACGCTCACCGACGAAGCGACCATGCCTTTCATCGTCGACAAGTTGATCAAGCAGGCGTTCACGACACAAAGCCCGGTGGTGTTCATCTTCTCACCGCTGCTCACCGGCGGAAATCCGGCGGCGGCAGCCAAATTGAGGTGAGGAACGTGCCCGCCCCGACGATCGACGCTTCAGCTGTCAAGGTGCTCAATCGCGCCGAGTTGACGAAGCGTCTGGTTGCGAAGCTCGCCCGTGACGAAGCCGTGGTCGCCGGCATTGGCAATACCAATTTCGACCTCTACGCCGCCGGGCACCGGCCGCAGAATTTCTATATGCTCGGCAGCATGGGCCTCGCTTGTCCGATCGCTTTCGGCGTCGCGCTCGCCCAGCCCGAGCGCGGCGTGATCGCGCTCGAAGGCGCCGGCTCGATTCTGATGGCGTTGGGATGCTTGACCACCATCGGGATGGTCAAGCCGCGCAACCTCACCATCGTGATCATGGACAACGGCATCTATCAGATCACCGGCAAGCAGAAGGCCGCGACTGCGACCAGCGCCGACATCGTCGCCATCGCGCGCGGCGCCGGGATTACCAACAGCCACTGGGTACGCGACGAAGACCATTTCGAGGAACTGGTGTCGCGGCGCTTCGACGATGGCGGGCCGGTGCTGCTGGCGGCGAAAATCGATGACAAGCCGGGGACTGCGCAGACGGTGCGCGACCCGCCGCTCATCCGCAATCGCTTCATGCGCGGGCTCGGCACCGGGCGAGCGAGCGCGCTCGACGCGTAAGGGTCATTCGCCGCTCAGTTCAAAATGCGCCGAAGGCATCTATTGCCCTGTCTCGAAAGTGCAATCCGCACCTCCGCCCGCCTTTCGCATGATCTCGTTCGGGTCCATCGTGCACCGCAAGTTTGAGCCGCTTTCGATGCTTGAGCCTGCGGCTCCCTGAGAGGGAACGCCGGCAGCCGCCGCCGTTGCACCGACTTCGTTGGCTTCGCGCCCGGTCAGCTTGCGTTTGCGCGCCCCGAAGCTGAGATCGCAGCTGCGCGACGTGATATCGACGTTGCTTACGCGGCAGACGAGGGAATCCGCATCGACGGAAATCTTCGTGTTCGGGGTAAAGCCGAATGAGGTGTTGCCGCGGAATAGGCGGGCGATGACGCGCTTGTCGAAAGTGCGCACTGCGGGCGAATGTTGCGCTATCACCGCGGCCAGCGCCAACGCGGTAGGCCCGGTCGCGGTGCCTGGCGCAGCGAACGCGGTGTTTTGCACAACGGTGAGAGCCAATGTGGGAATAATCAGCTTCTTCATCGGTGCAACCTCCCTCTGGGACTCTTCTGCGCTGGGAGATCTCGCGCTTGCGGCTAACTCGGACATGAGTGTGGCTCAGAAGGACCCGAAAGTCGAACCCAGTGCGCCGCTACCGAACGGATTGACCCCAGCCGCAAGCGCCGTCAGGTTCGCTCTACGAGATACTGGCGATCCGCTGCACGTTGTGGAGAAACTGCTTGAGGCCGGTCATCGATCCTCGTCGCGGCGACATTGAGGATGATGCCTCGAGCTCCAAGCGCCGCTCACTGCTCTCGCTCGCCGGCAGCCTGCTTGCAGAGATCAGCCTGCCGAAGCTGGCGGTGGCCTTCACCCTCCTCGTCGTCATACCAGGTTTGGCGCTGGGGATCGCGCCGATCGTTGCCGCGATCTGGCTCGGCAAACTCTCGAGCAAGCTCGCATCGGCGCTTGCTGGCGTTTGGCCTGCCGTCCTGCTTGTGATCGTTATCGCCGTCGGATGGTTCGGCGGCCGCCCGTTGCTGCGATTAGCAGAGAACAGCTTCTGGTCGCTCAATTCGCTTGTCGTGCAGCCGGCTTACACGGTTTGCCGCGAGGCACTGCGCCAACTCGCCGAACGGCTGCTGCCGGCACGGGCAAGTAAAACGCAGCGCTCGCGGCTGCGCGCCGCCGCAGCCCTGGCCTCCGGTGGCATGATCTGCGGCGTCGCGCTGCTGGTGCTGGTGGAGGTCTTGCCGCATGCGGACTTGTTGCGGGGCGCAGCCGGCGTGGGATCGCCAAAGCATCTGGCGGCGGTGGCCCTGGCCAATACCGTGGTGCTGATTGCCGGGTATCTCGCGGCCGCCGCGCTGATCTGGGGGATCGCTGACGCGACGATGGCGCCGACCCGCGACCTCGAACAGTTCGACGAACCTTCCGATGGCTGTCGCACGTGGCGAATCGCGCATTTGTCAGACGTGCACGTCGTAGGCGAACGTTACGGCTTCCGCCTGGAAAGCGGCAGGTCGGGGCCGTGCGGCAATGAGCGTCTGAGGCGGCTGCTCGCGGAACTGGAAACGCTGCATGCGGGCAATCCGCTCGACTCCATCGTGGTGAGCGGCGACATGACCGACGCCGGCCGCTCCACCGAGTGGGGCGAATTCCTGGATGCCGTCCTACGTCATCCTCGTCTCGCCGAACGAATGTTGATCATTCCTGGCAACCACGACCTAAACATCGTCGACCGCGCCAATCCGGCACGCCTCGATCTGCCGACCAGCCCGAACAAACGGCTGCGGAAGCTGCGGGTTCTGTCGGCAATGGCAGTCGTCCAGGGCGAGCGTGTCCGCGTCGTGGATCGCGCGCGCGGACATCTGGGTGCAACCCTTGCATCCACGCTGGAGCCGCATCTCAAGGAAATGGCAACATTCGCCGACATTGGCAGACCGTGGTTGTCGAAACGTCTGACTGAATTGTGGACCAACGTCTTTCCGATGGTGCTACCGCCACATGCCGACCGCGGCTTGGGGATCATCCTGCTCGACTCGAACGCCGACACGCATTTCTCGTTCACGAATGCGCTCGGGATGATTTCAGCTGACCAAGCCCGCGGTCTGGAGATTGCGTGCGCGCAGTACCCCCATGCCTGCTGGATCGTCGCCCTTCATCACCACGTGGTCGAATATCCGCGACCGGCAAGAGCCCTGTCCGAGCGCGTCGGAACGGCGCTGATCAACGGGAATTGGTTCGTCCGGCGGCTGAAGCCGCTCGCCGGACGTGCGGTCCTGATGCACGGTCACCGGCATATCGACTGGATCGGGGAATGCGGCGGAATCCCCATTCTTTCCGCGCCGTCACCGGTCATGGAAGCGACCGACGACGTGGCCACGTACTTCTATATCCACACGCTCGCGGTAGGAGCCGATCGGCGGCTCAGATTGCTTCCGCCGCAGCGGATCACCGTGGACGGAGAACCGAGTAACCACTAGCGTCCCTCGCGCCCCGACAGAAGCATCGCAATCCATCGCGTGGACTCCCTCTGTTCGCACAGCGTGAGACACGCAATCACAATCGGTACCCCGATGAACGCTCCGGGAATACCCCAGAGGAAGGCCCAGAAAAACACCGCGAACAGAACCAGGAACGGCGAGAGCGACAGCGCCGCTCCGGCGATGCGAGGCTCTAGGTAACTTCCGATCAGGAATTGGATGAGATTGAGACCGACGAACACGATGGCGGCCAATTGCCACGAGCCGAACTGCACGAGCGCGAACAGGGTCGGAAATATCGTCGCGACGAGCGGCCCGATGAACGGGATGTAGTTCAGCACGAACGCAATCACGCCCCACGCCGTGGCCAGTTCGAGGCCGGCGAGCAGCGCAAAAGCCCAGACCACCAGGCCGGTCAGCACGCTCATTGCGCTGCGAACCAGCATGTATCTTTGGAACTTGTCCGCGATTTGCGTGCTTGCCTGCAGGATGGTTCGCGCAGCCTCCTTGTTGCTGAGGCTTTCGACGTTCTTCCTCGCGATGTCGACCTCGAGCAAGCCGAGAGCGGTGAACACGAAGGCGATGACCACGAAGGTCACCAGGCCGTGCAGCCTTCCCCCGATCTCCTGCACCGCGCGGATGAGCCAGCCCGCGTTGAAATTCTCGACCAGGAAGCTCGTGACCAGGATGCCGTGCTCCTCGAGCCAGTCGGTCCATTGCATGTATAGTGCTTGAAATCGCAGCGCGTTCTCGATCAGCCAACGCCCGACCGTTCCGAACGCCCACCCGATCAGATAGCCGAGCACGGTTACGACGAGTAAGGTTGCCGCTAGCGTGGCAACGAGCCCAAGGAGCCTCGAAATCCTGGTCTCCAGCGCACGCTGAAGCGGCCAGACGATGGCGATGACGAACAGCGAGAACGCGACCGGTGCAAGAATCGAGCGCGCGAAGTAAAGGGCGGCAAAGAGCAGGACCGCGGTGCTGAGGCCCAACATGGTCGCTACGCCTCGGCTGATCATGTAGATCTCATCCTGTGCGACTCGAGCCCTGCTTCAGACGCCTTTGAGCAACTCGTCGAGGTCGAAGGTGGAGCGTCGACCGACATCCTCGTGGTGAGCGTTCAAGAATGTCTCACCGGCGCGACGGCCCTCGTCGCGCAACATGCACAGGAATTGCCATTCGGCGTTGAGCTTTGAAGAATAGCCGAGCTCCACCATCATCTCGCTGGAGATGCGGTGGATACGCATGTCCGCCCATTTGACGCTCTCGGAATTATCCGGCTGGGCGACTTGGCGCAGCAAGGCGATCATGCGCAGCTCTTTCAGCAGCACGGCATTGAACGAGACCTCGTTGAGCCGGTTGAGTATGTCGCGGGCGGAGCGTGGTAATCCCGGTCGCTCGACCGGATTGATCTGAACGAGAATCGTATCCTTCGAGTTACACTCACGCACCAGCGGCGTGATGGTGGGATTGCCGGAATAGCCGCCGTCCCAATAGCTTTCGCCATCGATCTCAATGGCCTGGAATAATGTGGGAAGGCAGGCCGATGCGAGCAGTACGTCCGGTGTGATCTCGCTGTTTCGGAAGACCCGGCCGCGCCCGGTGCGAACATTCGTCGCGGTGACGAAGAGTTTGATCGGCGCTTGCGCCAGCCGACCGAAATCGACGGTTTCCGCGAGGATGTCACGCAGGGGATTTGCGCCACCTGGGCTGAGATCGTAGGGAGAGAACAAGCGCGCCATCAGGTCCATCGCGACGAAGACCGGCGAATGGTCGAGCGTCCAACGGCCCAGCAATATGTCCATCGGAGTACGCCGCAGCGGACTCAATAATGCTGCCCGCGATACCCGCTGCCAAAAATCCTCCAGGGCGGCGCGCGCGCCCTCGGTTCCGCTCTCGGCATAGCCGTCGACCAGCACAGCGGCATTCATCGCTCCCGCCGACGTGCCCGAGATACCGTCGATGCGCAGCCACGGCTCCTCGAGCAGGCGATCCAACACACCCCATGTGAAAGCGCCGTGAGCACCGCCACCTTGCAGCGCGAAATCCACAAGAACCGGAGCACGGCTCGAGTCCACGATGTTCGTCATCATCCTAATCCACGGATAAGATGGTCTTCTTGCGTGCGGTGTAGATCAAGGTAGCTCGGCAGCGATTAAACAGACGGCGTCGGCGACGCCAATATGATCCTTATGACAAGGCGCGCTACGGGTCAGTGACCGCTCCGTCGGAATGCGCTAGAAAAGGCACCGCTTACGCTCGACAAGCATTCGACCGACGAATTTCAAGAGGAAATGCCATGGCCGGCACATTGAAACGAGTGACTGTGGCCCCGAAAGGCATGGGCCTCTATGACTTTGTCGCCCAGCAGGAAGGCTTCTTCGCCGCCGAAGGGCTCGACGTCGAATTCGACTGGAAGACGTTCCGCGGCACGCAATCGAGCTGGAAGGGACTCGATTATTTCCAACGCCCGCAGGACCAGCCCTATACGCAGAAGAAGCGCGAGGTCATCCAGGGCGCTTGCGTCTGGGGCACGATCTGCAATGCCAGCGCCGGCATGGGCAAGATGGTGCCTGACGCCTTCGGCGTTTCTCCCTGGGCGATCTTCGTGCGGCCCGACTCGGCGATCCGCCGGCCGGAAGATCTCAAGGGTGTGCCGGTGTCGGTCGGCATGCGCGCCGGAAGCCACTTCAATGTGCCGTATCGGCTGGAGAAGTATCTGCCGCTCGAACACATCAAGGTAGTGAACACCGGCGGTTTTGGCGCGCGGCTCAAGGCGCTATTGGATGGCGAGGTGGAGGCGGCAAGCCTGTTGCCGCCGCAGATCGCGATGGCGGAGCAGCTCGGATTGCGCGAGATCATCGCCGACACGTTCAAGACGCTGTGGTGGGTTCCGGACAATTTCGAGCCTCAGATCGTGGGCGCGTATCTGCGCGCGCTCGAGCGCGCCGAGAAGGCCATGGACGCGAACATGGAAAAGTACCTGCCATTGTGGCGGCTCGCGGTGCCGGCCGAATTCGAGAATTTCCAGCCATGGGATTACGCGATGTTCGGCCGCGGCGAGCGGTTCTATTATCGCCCGCTGCCGCGCGAGGAGTTCGACGCCACGCTCTCGCAGGTTAAGCGCTGGGGACTAGACCAGTATCTCAAAGACCGCAGCTACGAGCAGCTGAGCTACGCGGCGACGCCCTAAGGCTCAACTGCGTGCACTTAGCGCGCCCGGCGAAAAGCCGCGCCATCGGGTTGGTTGCGCCGGGAACCTGTGATTAATTGGGCGTTCCGCTCTTGGGCAGGAAATCGATGAAAAACATCAACCCCAATCCGTTCACCACGCGCCCGGAGATCGAAGGCACCTTCGGCGTCGTCACTTCCACGCACTGGATCGCCACCGCCGTCGGCATGGCGACGCTGGAAAAGGGCGGCAATGCCTTCGATGCCGCGGTTGCCACTGCTTTCACGCTGCAGGTGGTCGAGCCGCATCTCAACGGCCCCGGCGGCGACGTGCCGGTCATCGTCAATGCCGTGCGCACCGGCAAGACCGACGTGATCTGCGGTCAGGGGCCCGCGCCGGCGAAGGCCACGATCGCCCACTACAAGAGCCTTGGCCTCGACATGGTGCCGGGCACCGGGCTGCTCGCCGCCTGCGTTCCCGGCACGTTCGACACCTGGATGCTGCTGCTGCGCGATTACGGAACGATGCGCCTTGCCGACGTGCTCGCTCCCGCCATCGGCTACGCGAGGGAAGGTTATCCACTGGTCGAACGCGCGCACGCGACCATCGCCACCGTGGCAAACCTGTTTCGCGAGCACTGGCCGACCTCGGCCGCGGTTTATCTCCCCGACGGCAAGGTGCCCGAAACCGGCGCGCTGTTCGCGAACAAGACGCTCGCCAATACCTACGCGCGCATCCTGCGCGAGGCGGAGAGCGCGGCCGGCGACCGCCTCGCGCAGATCGAAGCGGCGCGCAAGACCTGGTCGCACGGCTTCGTCGCCGAGGCGATCGACCGCTTCTGCCGCACGCAGGCCGTGATGGATACGAGCGGCGAGGCCCACCGCGGCGTGCTTACCGGCGACGACATGGCGCGCTGGCAGGCTCATATCGAGCCGCCGCTCACCTACGACTGCGGCCGCTACACCGTGTGCAAGGCAGGCCCGTGGGCGCAGGGCCCGGTGATGCTGCAGCAGCTGGCGTTGCTCAAGGGTTTCAATCTCGACCGCGCCGATCCCGTGAGCGCCGATTTCGTGCACCTCTTGGTCGAGTGCTCCAAGCTCGCCTATGCCGACCGCGAGAAATTCTACGGCGATCCCGATTTCGTCGAAGTCCCGATGGCGACGCTCCTCTCTGATGCGTACAACCAGGAGCGGCGAAAACTCGTCACCGAGGAGGCCTCGCTCGAATTGCGCCCGGGGTCGGTCGAGGGTTTTGGCGCGGTCGTCAAGCTGCGCCGCGAGGAGGGGCAGCGCCGCCCGGTCGGCGGCATGGGCGCGGGCGAGCCGACCGTGGGTCGTATCGGCGAGATGCGCGGTGATACCGTGCATTTCGACATCATCGATCATGCCGGCAACATGGTCTCGGCGACGCCGTCCGGCGGATGGCTGCAATCCTCGCCCGTCATTCCGGAACTCGGATTCTGTCTCGGCACGCGCGCGCAGATGTTCTGGCTGGAGGAAGGCCATCCCGCCGCGCTCGCGCCCGGCAAGCGGCCGCGTACCACCCTCTCGCCGACGCTCGCGCTGCGTGATGGCGAGCCTTATCTTGCCTGGGGTTCCCCCGGTGGCGACCAGCAGGATCAATGGACGACGCAGCTGTTCATGCGCCACGTCCATGCCGGCATGAATCTGCAACAGGCGATCGACGCGCCGGCCTGGCATTCCGAGCATTTCCCGATTTCGTTCTGGCCGCGCACCGCGCGGCCGGGCGTGCTGGTGGTCGAGGGCCGGCTGCCGCAGCCGACGGTGAAGGAATTGAAGCGCCGCGGCCATATTGTCGAGGTCGACGCGGACTGGTGCGAGGGGCGCCTCACCGCTGCGGCGCGCGAGGGCCGCCGCCGCCGCGCCGCCGCTAATCCGCGCGGCATGCAGGGTTACGCGGCAGGGCGCTGACTCCTGCGGCCGAGGCCCCGTGGCGCAGGAGAGCAGGATCGGCGATCTCTTGCTCGTGACCGGAGCAAGCGGCTTCGTCGGCTCGGCCGTCGCGCATGCGGCGCGCGCCGCCGGTTATCGCGTGCGCGTGCTCGTGCGAGCATCGAGCCCCCGCACAAACATCGCGCCCGGCGATGAGGTCGTGATCGGCGACATCTGCGATCGTGCCTCGCTCGCCGCGGCGTTGCAGGGCGTACGTTACCTCGCGCACGTCGCCGCCGATTATCGGCTGTGGTCGCCCGCCCCGGACGAGATCATCCGCACCAACTTGGAAGGCACCAGGGCAGTCATGGAAGAGGCGTTGCGAGCAGGGGTCGAGCGAATCGTCTATACCAGCAGCGTTGCGACCCTCGAGCTTCGCGACGATGGGCCCGCCGACGAAAGCCGTCCTCTCGTCGTCAATCGCGCGGTCGGCGCCTACAAGAAGAGCAAGGTCCTGGCCGAACGTCTGGTCGAAGAGCTGGTGGAAAAGCAAAGGCTCCCCGCCGTCATCGTCAATCCCTCGACGCCGATCGGACCCCGCGACATCAAGCCGACGCCGACCGGGCGCATCATCGTCGAGGCCGCCAGCGGCCGCATGCCGGGATTTGTGGATACCGGCCTCAATCTCGTCCATGTCGATGACGTGGCGGCGGGACATATCGCAGCCTTGCAGCGCGGTCGCATTGGCGAGCGCTACATTCTCGGCGGCGAGAATGTGCGTCTCGCCACCATGCTTGCGGACATCGCCGAGATCGTTCATCGCCGTCCGCCGCGCCTGCGCTTTTCCATCGCCGCGCTCTATCCGATCGCGCTTGGCGCCGAATGGCTCGCGGGTCTGACCGGAAAGGAGCCGTTCGCCACCCGCGACGGGCTGCGCATGGCGCGCCACTACATGTTCTTCAACGACGCCAAGGCGCGACGCGAGCTCGACTACACCTCGCGGCCGTATCGGCAAGGAATCGCCGATGCGATCGCCTGGTTCAAGCAGGCGGGATACATCCGCTGACCTGCTTCTGGCTCGTCATTCCGGGGCGCGGGCGAAGCCCGCGAACGCGGAATCCATAACCACTGCCGGTGACCATGGATTCCGGCTCTCGCCGCTGTCGCGGCTCGGCCGGAATGACGCGGGGTTTGGCATCAGTGCGCAGGCTCGCGGCGCTCGCGCAGGAAGCGGAAAAATTCGATGCCTTCGCGCAGCCGCCGCCGCAATATCTCGGGGCTTTTCACCATCTCGCCGGCGATGGCGGCGATCTTCGGCGCGCGGAAATAAAAGCGTTTGTAGAAGTCGTCCACGGACTGGAAAATCTCGGTATGGCTCAGGTGCGGGTAGCTCAGCGATGCGACCTGCATGCCGTTTTCGGTCAGCAGCTCGGCGTTGTCGTCGACCAGCCAGCCGTTCTCCAGCGCTTGCTTGTGCAGGAACGTGCCGGGATAGGGCGCAGCGAGCGAAATCTGGATGGTGTGCGGGTTGACCTCGATAGCAAAACGGATGGTCTCCTCGATCGTCTCCTTGGTCTCGCCCGGCAGCCCGAGGATGAACGTGCCGTGGGTAACGATGCCAAGCTCGCGGCAATCCTTGGCGAAGCGCTTGGCGACGTCGATCCGCATTCCTTTCTTGATGTTGTGAAGGATCTTCTGGTTGCCGGACTCATAGCCGACGAGCAGCAGCCGCAGCCCGTTGTCCTTCAACACCTTCAGCGTTGATCGCGGCACATTGGCCTTGGCGTTGCACGACCACACCATCCCGAGCTTGCCGATCTCGCGCGCGAGCGCCTCCACGCGCGGCAGGTTGTCGGTCAGCGTGTCGTCGTCGAAAAAGAATTCCTTCACTTGCGGAAAGGCCTTCTGCGCCCAGGCGAGTTCCTCGATGACGTGGCCGACGCTGCGGGTGCGATAGCGATGGCCGCCGATCGTCTGCGGCCACAGGCAGAAGGTGCAGCGTGATTTGCATCCGCGTCCCGTGTAGAACGAGATGTAGGGATGTTTCAGATAGCCGCTGAAATAATTCTCGATCACGAGATCGCGCTTGTAGATCGGCGTGACGAAGGGCAGATCGTCCATGTTCTCCAGCACCGCGCGGTCCTCGTTGCGCACGATAACGCCGTCGGCGTTGCGCCAGGAGAGCCCGGCGATGCGGGCGGGGTCACGCCCGTCGGCAACTTCTTTGATGGTGAAATCGAACTCGTTGCGGGCGACGAAATCGATCGCGGTCGAGGCTTTCAGACTCGCCTCCGGCTCGACCGCGACCTTCGCCCCGATCATGCCGATCTTTAAGCTCGGTTTGAGCGCCTTGAGGGCCTCCGCGGTTCGCACGTCGACGGAGAAGGACGGGGTCGACGTATGCATCACCACGAGGTCGCGGCGCACGGCCTCGGGCGCGACGTCCTCGAATTTGAGCCGGTGCGGCGGCGCGTCGATCAGTTTGGAGTCCTCGACCAGCGCGGCCGGCTGGGCCAGCCAGGTGGGGAACCAGAAGGACTGGATTTCGCGGCGCATCTGATAGCGCGCGCCGGCGCCGCCATCGAAGCCGTCGAAGGATGGCGCTTGCAGAAACAGCGTCCGCATCATGACCGCGTCCCCCGATCAGCCGTCCAGGCTCCTGCTTCCATCCGGAAGCGGTGACCTCTCCAGCTGACTTCCCACCTGAGGAAACTTACAACGAAGACCGCGAACGACAATAGGTCGCAGGCGGGCACAAGCCAATACGATTGCGCGGGAATGGCATAGGTGCGCTCGACCTGGCGCAGAACCGCCATCCGGCAGGCAATTGCCACCACCGCGACCGCGGTCGCCGGAAGGACGGCGGTCGAGCCGGCGCCGACGAGCGCCGCGAGCAGCGCCCACGGCAGGGGATGGCCCAGGACGGAGCCCGTGTAACCGACAGGATCGATGCTCCTGATGGTGCGCGCCCAGCGCAGCTGCTGCCGCCACAATTGGCCAAACGATGCTTGGGTGCAGACGTGAGCGACGGCGAACGGCGGTATCGCGACCTTGCCGGCCTGCGCGCGCAGCGCCTGTCCCATCGCGTAATCGTCCGCGAGGCAGTCGGCGAACGGCTGGAAGCCGCCGATCGCGACCAAGGTCGCGCGCCTGAACGCGAGCGTAGACCCGAAGCACGGTCGCGCCAAGCCAAGCGCAACTCCCACCACGACGCTCGGCATGAACTGCGCGTTGATGAAAAGCGCGCCGAGCCTTGCCCAGATGCCGGTGAGCGCGACGCCGTAATAAAGGCAGGTCACGGCGCTGACGCCGGGTTCCTCCAATGCGGCGATGACGCGTGACAGATGCGAGGGATCAGCCCGGATGTCGCTGTCGGCCACGACGACGACGTCATGGCGGATGCGCGGCGCCATGTTGACGAGGCTCGAGACCTTTCGATTGAGCCCATGCGTTTTGGTTTCGATCACGAGATCGAGATCGCGGCCGGGGAGCGCGCGTCGAAGCCGCTCGACCGTTGCGATGGCGTCGTCGTCGGGACGCTGGACCCCAAAGACGATCTGAATATCGCCCCGATAGTCCTGGACGCAAAACGAGCGAAGGTTATCGAACAGACCCGGCTCGTCGCCGTAAAGCGGCCTGAGGAAGGTAACCGGCGGCGCAACGGCGGGATTCGCGGCAGCGCGATTACGCGCAAGGCTGCGCAGGAGTATTGCGGCCATCAGGAGATATGCGCAGCCGACGACGGCGACTGCCGAAGCTGCGACAGACGACCAGAACAAGATCACCCCTTGGCTCGGCCGATGCGGGAGCGCGGGTCGATGGGGGCGCGCGCCGGTGCGGGCGCGCGCACGGGTGATCCGCGGTGGCTCGGGAGCAAGCGGCCCCACTCCAGCATCTGCCAGGCGAGAAGGCCAGGCGCGCCGAGCGCGAGATCGGCGGCCCGCTTGACGAGGGAAAGCGCGATCGCCTGCTCCGGCGGAATTGCGAATGCCGCGCAGAGGAGGACCAGCGCGCCCTCCTGCGCCCCCAAAGCGCTGGGCACCGCGAAGGCGGCCCCGCGCACCGCGTGCATCAGGCTCTCGATGACCACCGCCTCGCCGATGCCGATGGGATGCCCCATGAACGCGAACACGATCCAGACTTCCGCGGCGCCGACAATCCAGCCCGCCATATGCACGATGCAGCTGGCAACGAGGCTCGATCGCGCCGCGTAGATCATCGCGAGGTTGTGATAAACGGCGTCGATCGTCCCGAGCACACGCCATTCCCGGTCGCCGGCCAAGCGGGGCACGATCGATTGAAGGACGCGTTGCCCGCCGCGCCGTTGCGCAAAATAGAAGCCCGTCAGCAGGAGCGCGGCGATCGCAAGCCCGACGGCGGTGCTTCGGGCCAAGGCATGATCGGCCCCCAGTGCCGTCAGGATAACGAGGCCGAGCGCCGCGAACAGAAACTGTGCGGCTGCTTGGATCAGGATATCGACGACGACGCTCGCGGCCGCGAGCGCCCCCGGAACAGCGTGCGTCGTCAGCAATCGCGCGCCGATCACGTCGCCGCCGACCTGCGCCACCGGCAAGAGGACGTTGATCGCCTCGCGAACGAACCGCAACACGAGACACGTGCCAAGCTGCGGGCGTACCTTCGCGGGAAAGAGCAGCCACCAGCCCGCTCCCGCCACGGCCACCGTGACGGCGCGCACCAACACCACGAGCAGAATGCCCCACCCCGTGCTCGAGATGGCTTGGCCCACGGCGCCGGCGCCGGACCAGAGAGTGAGGGCGACGAGCGCCGCAATCCCACCCAACCAGGCGACTATGCCCGCCTGCTTGACCATTCCTCGCCCCCCGACGTTCTCGACGCAACCCGTTCTTGGCCTTGGGAAAAGGCATGGGAAAGGCGGCCGATTACTCCTAGGAGTTGCCGGCTACCAAGGCGTTTTGATGTCGAACGAGTGCGTCACCCCAAAGCCAATTGTCACTTGGTCGGGGGAGCCCCGCTGGGTGACGATCGGCGAGCCTGCGACATCGCCGCTGAGCCGCTCGTACTCGAGGAAAACGTGCGTCGCCCATTGCGGTGTCCACAGGTAACGCGCCTGCGTGCCCGCTCCGTAGGAGCGAATTCCGCCCTTGGCGTCGTATATCGGCAGGCCCGATACCACCGACTGCGCCGTGGTGATGCCGAAATACGGATTGAGCGCGGGCGTGGTTGCGAGCGTGAGCCGCGGACCACCCGACAACGTCCATTGAGGGGTCACCGGAACGACGGCATCCGTCATGATGTCGGAGACGATCCCGTGGTGACCATTGAAGCCCTGCCGCACCTCGGTGCGCGTGCGCAGCCAAGGCACCCACCAATACTGCGCAAAGATGCCCACCTCCCCTGCCCAAGGAACGTTGCCCAGGCGGTGGACCGCCTCGGAGCTGGCCTTATCACGCTGCGACCATACGAATTGGCCGACCGGACCTATTTGGTAATTGCCTCCGTCGATCAATCCAATGTCCAAGCCGTCGCGCGGACCGCGGAAGGGTTCGGGCGTGCCGTAGCGGCGCACCGCGAAGATGGGGTAGGGGCGCAGGCGCTCGCGGCTCGAGCCTTGGAACAGCGGCTCTTCCCGGCCTTCCGCACCGAGCGTGAGGGTCCAATCATAGGCTGGGGCCGGCGGCACAGGCCGGACGTAGGCGCGCGCATTATCGTCGGCTGCGGGCGCGGCCGCGGGAATCGTGAGCGCAGCCACAACAGCCGCGATCGCGGCGCGCCGACCCCTCATCCGCCCCCCCCTGACTTCCCCGCGAGGGATAAATATCGACCGACAATATGCAGCCCTCGTTAACATGACGGAGGCCATCCGTACAACACGCGCCCAACACGCAAATTGCTTTTGGACGCCTGTGTGGCCGGCCGCCAACAGGGCCCAAAATCACGTGAATTCAGAGTTGTGGGCCCTTAGGCTGGCCCCCGTGCGGCGGCATCAAGGTATGGCACAATTGGCCCCGTCACCGAGGGGAGGAGGAACCATCCATGAACGGCGCCGCCGTCGTCGCAGAAATACTCAGGCGCGAGGGAACCGAGTTTCTTTCTTGCTATCCCCGCAACCCCTTGATCGAGGCCTGCGCCGCGCTCGACATTCGGCCGATTCTTTGCCGGCAAGAGCGCGTCGGCGTCGGCTTGGCGGACGGCTACACGCGCATCAAGCGGGGCAAGCGCAACGGCGTGTTCGCCGCCCAGGCGGGTCCCGGTATCGAGAACGCCTTTCCCGGCGTGGCGCAGGCCTTTTCCGAGAACGTCCCGCTGCTGATCATCCCCGCGGGTCTGCCGCTCGCGCGCCAATACGTGCGCCCGGTGTTTCGCGCCGCCGACGTTTATCGGCCGATCACCAAATGGTCGGCGATGGCACATTCGGTTCAGGAGCTGCCCGACCTGATGCGCCGGGCCTATCACACCATGCGCAGCGGCAAGGGCGGCCCGGTGCTCATCGAGATTCCTGCCGAGGTGTGGGAGGCGAA
>DATNNX010000024.1:0-2563 GCA_035601615.1 Xanthobacteraceae bacterium | reverse complement strand
CCGAGATGGTGATCGAAAAAGCCAAAAGGTTGGTCGAGCACAAGCGCGACGTCGTCATTCTGCTCGATTCCATCACGCGTCTGGCGCGCGCCTACAATACCGTGGTGCCTCCCTCCGGGAAAGTGCTTTCGGGCGGCGTCGATTCCAACGCCCTCCAGCGCCCCAAGCGCTTCTTCGGCGCCGCGCGCAACATCGAGGAAGGCGGCTCGCTCACCATCATCGCGACCGCGCTCATCGATACCGGCAGCCGCATGGACGAGGTGATCTTCGAGGAATTCAAGGGCACCGGCAACTCGGAGCTCATCCTCGATCGCAAGGTCGCCGACAAGCGCACCTTCCCGGCGATCGACATCACGCGCTCCGGCACCCGCAAGGAAGAGCTGCTCACCCAGCCCGACCAGCTCAAGAAGATGTATGTGCTGCGCCGCATCCTCAACCCGATGGGCACGATGGATGCGATCGACTTCCTGCTCGACAAGCTGCGCAACACCAAGAGCAACGGCGAGTTCTTCGAATCGATGAATACCTGATCGCTTGGGCGCCGCCGCTCGTGCGGCGCCGCTAAAGAATTCGTTAACGACGAAATGGCTCATTAATGATACAGTTTGAGAACGCGAATTTATCGCCCCGGGTCGAATTGTCGTAAGGTCGAATTTAATGCGGCCCGGTGCATCGTGCCCCGATGCGCCCCTTTCTTTCCAAGCGCGCAATCAGGGCGGAGCCGTCGCCGGGCCTATCCGCAGATGCGGCGATTCCGGGGGACGGTTGGCGGTGGCGTTTTCGCCCTGTCCCGCTGCTCTCAGCCTGCGGCCTTCTGCTGGCCGGGACGATCGCGCTCGGGACCTGGGCGGTCCTCGCCGATCTTCGTGATCGCGCGATCGCGGCGGCGGAGCGCGAGCTCAAGAACATCGTGCTGGTCCTCGCCGAGCAGACCGATCGCGGCTTTCAGGCCATCGAGCTGGTTCAGAACGGCCTGATCGAGCGCCTGAATGACTCCGCGATCGCCGACGGCGACGACCCCGCGCGCTTGCTGGCGAGTTACGACATCCACCTGATGCTGAAGGATAGGATCGCCCGATTGCCTTTTGTGGGTGCCGTTTCGATCATCGATGCCGAGGGCAAGCTGGTCAATTATTCCCGCGGCTGGCCGGCGCCGGGGCTCGACGTGTCCGATCGCAGCTACTTCGTCGCGCTCAAATCCGATCCCGGGCTGACCTCGTTTCTGAGCGAGCCGGTGCGCAATCGCGCGACCGGCGAATGGACCATTTTTCTCGTGCGCAAGATCACGGATCCGAGCGGCAAGTTTCGGGGAGTGATGCTGGGCGCGGTCGAGCTGGCTTACCTGCAGCAATATTTCGCGAGCATCGAACTGGGGCAGGACAGCTCGGTTTCGCTCTTCCGCGCCGACGGAACGCTGCTCGCGCGCTATCCCGAGCGCGATACTCCCGGGACCTCCTATGCGGGTGGCCCCCTGTTCCAAAAGGTGCTGCTCGACAAGAACCGGGGCATCGGCCGCTTCATCAGCATCATCGACGGCAAGGAGCGCATGATCGCCGGTCACCGCCTGGCTCATTTCCCCGTCGTCGTGGCGGCCGCCACCACCGTCTCGGCGGTCCTGGTCGATTGGCGAAACGGCGCCATCCACATGACCGTCGCGGCCATCCTCATGGTCGTGGTGATCGGCGGCACGATTTTCCTCACCGTCCGTCACATCCTCAAACGGCGGCGCGCGCAACACCTGCAACTCGATGCGGCTCTCAACCACATGCGTCAAGGCCTGCAAATGTACGACGCAAAAGGCCGCGTCATTCTCACCAATCAGAAATACCTGAAGATGTACGGGCTCCCGCCGGACCCCGGGACGTGGACAATTCGCGACGTGCTGTATCTGCGCAAGGAGGCCGGCACCTTGGCGGGCGATCCGGAGCAGTATCTCGCGAAGATGATCGACCGCGGGAACGTCGAAACCAAGCTGGTGCAGCTCCCCGATGGCCGCATGATTTCGGTGACCAACGCGCCGGTGCCGCACGGGGGCTGGGTCTCCACGCACGAAGACATCACCGAATCCGCGCGGCGGGAGACATCCTTCCGCCTGCTGTTCGAAAGCAATCCTTTGCCGATGTGGGTCTACGACCGCGAGACCCTTCGGTTTCTCGCGGTCAACGATGCCGCCGTATCGCACTATGGATACAGCCGCGAGAAATTTCTGGCCATGACCTTGCCGGAGATTCGCAGACCCGAAGAGCGGAAGCGTATTTCCGAATTCGTCCGCACCGCGCAGGGGTTCAATGACGGCGAGCAGACGTGGGTCCATGTCAAGGCGGACGGTACGGAGATCGAGACGGCCATCTATTCGCGCGCCCTTCAATACGAGGGTCGCCCCGCCGCCCTGGTGGCGATCTGCGATGTGACCGAGCAGCGGCGCGCGGAACGCGACCGCGATCGCAACCAGAAATTCCTCAATTCGATCATCGAGAACATCCCGGTCTCGGTGTTCGTCAAGGAGCCGCGCGAGCAGCGCTACATCCTGGTCAATCGGGCGGCCGAGCAGATGTGGGGGAAG
>DATNNX010000023.1:0-21979 GCA_035601615.1 Xanthobacteraceae bacterium | reverse complement strand
CGAGGACTATGCGCGTGTCGCCGAGGAGGCCAAGCGCCTGCGCTGGGAGTTCATGGGCCACGCCTACGACCAAATGCCGATTCATAAGGTCGAAGATCAGGCGGCGATGATCAACCGCTCAATGGATATCCTGGAACGCTTCACCGGCAAACGCCCGGTTGGCTGGCTGGGGCCTGGCCTCACCCAGACGCTGGAAACCCCGGAGCTCCTCGTCAGCGCCGGCGTGAAATATATCGGCGATTGGGTCTATGACGACGAGCCGACCATCATCCGTACCGCCAAAGGGCCGCTCGTTACACTGCCCTATACGGTCGAGATCAACGACATCGGCATCATGATCATCCAGCACCACGAGAGCGAGTACCTCGCCAAGCGGGCCATCGATCAGTTCGACCGCCTCTATGCCGAGGGAAAGAGCCGCGCCAAGATCATGGCGTTGGCGATCCATCCCTATATCAGCGGCCAGCCCCACCGCATCAAATATCTCGAAGCGATTTACGATCATGCGCGCCGCTTTCCGGGCGTGCTGCACTGGAACGGCGCAGAGATCCTGGATTGGTATCTTGCCGCAGCCAAGGAAACGAGGGCCAACTTCGCGGCCTAGCTTGCGCTTGGCCCGGAGCGCAGCAAGAATAGCCGTTTCAAATCAGCCAGTTGAAGGCCGGGCGCGGACCTCGCCGTAGGCTGCTTCGCGCTGCCTCAAGCCGAACATGTCTTTTAATTAAGTGGTCGGCTCGGGCCGGGCTGCTACTATGGCGAGTTGGCTAATGGGGGCGGTTGGGGAAGGCGTGCGTGGTGTTAACGCTAATGCCCCGTCTCAACGGGTGTCCGTAGCGTTGAAAGTCGGTCCCATGTTCGACGGGTGGCGCACGCGTGCTCCGGCGATCAACGCCGGGAGTCTTCGCCCCGTCTTTGTCGTGTTTATGGGATTATCTCTCGTGCAAATGCTGTCCGGGTGCATACTGAGCTCCGAGCGGCCGGATCTTGCGGCCGAGATCCCGCCCAGATACGGCGCCGGACAAGGGCAGTCCGCCCCGCCGGCACTCGATTGGTGGCGCGGCTTTCGCTCGCGCGAACTCACCAATCTGATCGAGGAAGCGCAGCTCGCCAATTTCGACATCGGGGCAGCCATCGGACGCATCCTACAGGCCGACGCGCAGGCCAAGATCATCGGCGCGGCGCTCTTGCCAGCGGTCAATTTCGTCGGTTTTGCGGAGCGTTTTAAGAATGCCGGGGTGCCCGAGCGGAACCTTTTTCATGCCGCCCTCAACGCGAGCTACGAGATCGACTTCTGGGGCAAGAACCGCGCTGCCTCGCGCGCGGCGCAGGAAACCGCGGTCGCCAGCCGCTTCAACAAGGAGGTCGTCGTTCTGTCCACCATCGCGGCGGTCGGCAACACCTATTTCCAGGTGCTCTCGGCCCAGGACCGGCTGCGGATCGCACGCGAGAACTTCAACGCCGCCAACCGGATTCTCAACCTGATCAAGCAGCGGTTCGAGGCCGGTACCGCGTCCCAGCTCGATGTCGCACAGCAAGAAAGCCTTGCTGCCCAGGTGCGTGCGAACATTCCTCTGTTCGACCAGGCCGTGCGCCAAAACATCGCCGTCCTTGCCGAGTTGATCGGCAAGCCGCCGGTCGAAGTGGTCATCAAAGGCGGCAACATCTACGCGCTCGCGCTTCCGCGTGTTACCCCGGGGCTGCCGTCGGAGCTCCTGTTCCAGCGTCCGGACATTCGCGCGGCCGAGGCCAACCTCGCCTCGGCTGACGCCAGCGTCGAGTCGGCCCGCGCCGCGTTCTTCCCGAGCATTTCGCTCACAGGCCAAGGCGGCTACGAAAGCAACGTGCTCAAGCTGCTGTTCACGCCGCAAAGCGCCTTTTACAGCATTGCGTTGAACATCACCCAGCCGCTGCTCGACGGGTTCCGGCTGGAAGGACAGCTGGAATTGGCGCAAGGCAAGCAATTCGAGCTGGTGAAGACGTATTGCCAGACCATTCTCTCCGCCTTCGGCGACGTTGAGATCGCTCTCATCGCCATCGCCGACGCGCTCGAACGCGAGCGTCTGCAGCAGATCGTCGTTAACAGTTCGCGCGAAGCGTTCCGGCTTGCGGAAGCACGGCTGCGCGAAGGTACCATCGACCTCGTCACCGTGCTGCAAACCCAGCAGACCCTGTTCACCGCGGAAGACAATTACTCGCTTGCGCGTCTAGCGCGGTTGCAGGCGATATTGAGCCTGTTTCAGGCGCTCGGCGGCGGCTGGATGCCGCCGGGAGTGGCAGCAGGCACGGGCGTGATCCAATGACGCTCAAACGGCGAATCACCGTACTCCTGATTGCTGCGCTCGTCATCGCAGCGGTGGTCGGCGTCTATTACATGCCGCAGTGGCAGCAAACGTCGGCGGCGGTATCCAAGGGCGGGCGCCGGGGCGCTCCGGCGACTGATCCTGTTCCCGTTCTCGTCACCGCCGCCCGCACGGCCGACGTGCCGGTCAATCTCGACGGGGTCGGCACCGCGAAAGCGCTCAACACCGTGACCGTTCGCTCGCAGGTGGACGGCAAGATCATGGAGATATTGTTTACGGAAGGGCAGGACGTCCCCAAGGGATACGTTTTAGCCAAGATCGATCCCGCCACCTATCAGGCCGCATTCGATCAGACCGTCGCGAAGAGGGCGCAGGACGAAGCACAGCTCGCCAACGCCAAGCTCGATCTGGACCGCTATACCCGCCTCGCAGTTACCAATGCTGTCAATAAGCAGCAGCTGGACACGCAAAGGGCGCTGGTCACTCAGTTGGAGGCGCAGGTCAAGCTCGATCAGGCGGCGATGGACAACGCGCGCGCGATTTTGTCCTACACCGAGATCGTTGCGCCGATTGCCGGCCGTACCGGCATCCGTCTCGTCGATGCGGGCAATCTCGTGCGCGGGGCGGAGGCCACGGGCATCGTGATCCTCACGCAGCTTCGGCCCATCTCTGTCTTTTTCAGCTTGCCGCAGCAGAACCTGCCGGAGCTCACCAAGGGGATGGCGGAAGGCCAGCTGCCGGTCGACGCCCTGACAACGGACGGCAAGAGTGCCCTCGATAAGGGCAAGGTGATGGTCATCGACAATCAAGTCGACCAGACCACCGGCACAGTGAAGCTCAGAGCCGAGTTTCCCAACGACGATCTTCAGCTTTGGCCGGGCCAGTTCGTCAACGTTCGCGTGCTGATCGATACGCTGCGGCAGGTGGTCGTGGTGCCGACCGCCGCCATCCAGCGTGGCCCTAGCGGGACATTCGTCTATGTGCTCAAGGAGGGCAACACCGTCACCGTGCGGCCAGTGACGCTGACGCAGCAGGACGACACACGCGCGGTAGTCGCGAGCGGCCTTCAACCCGGCGAACAGGTGGTCACGACCGGCTTCGCCCGGCTCACCGAGGGAACTCAGGTGGCGGCCTCGAGCGCGGAAGACGCTGGACAGCTCACGCCGGCAGGACGGCCAGGTCCCGACGGAACCCGCGGAACCCGCGGAGGGGAGAAAGCGAAAAGGAGTCCAAGCGCGGGCCTGCCGCGGAACGCCAATCCATGAGCGTGTCATCGCCATTCATCCACCGGCCGATCGCGACCTCGCTGCTCGGGGTTGCCGTCATGCTCGGTGGGCTGCTCGGTTATCTGTGGCTGTCGGTCTCCTCGCTTCCGCAGGTCGACTTCCCCACCATTCAGGTCACGACCCAGCTGCCGGGCGGGAGTCCCAACGTGATGGCTTCGCTCGTGACAGCGCCGCTCGAGCGCAATTTCGGGCAGATCCCCTCGCTCCAGCTGATGACATCCTCGAGTTCGTTCGGCGTCAGCCAGATCACTCTGCAATTCGAGCTCAGCCGCGACATCGACGCCGCCGCGCAGGACGTCCAAGCGGCAATCAATGCTTCGGCAGCTACGCTGCCGAGAAACCTGCCTTATCCGCCGGTCTATTCCAAGGTGAACCCCGCCGATGCGCCGATGGTGACGCTGGCGATCGCGTCCGACACGATCTCGCTACGCGCGCTCAGCGATATCGCCGACACCCTGCTGGCGCAGCGGCTAAGCGAAATTTCCGGTGTGGGACGCGTCACCGTGCAGGGCAATATCCGCCCTGCTATCCGCATCCAGGCCGACCTGTCTCGCCTCACCAACTACGGTATTTCGCTCGAGGACCTGCGGAATGTGATCATCGCGGCGAACGTCGCCGGCGCCAAAGGGGCGCTCGACGGCGCGCACCAGTCCTACACCATCGCTGCCAACGACCAGCTCGCCGCGGCTGATGCCTACCGCAATGTCATTGTGACCTACCGCAACACCGCCCCCGTCTTGCTCCGTGACGTGGCCGACGTCATCGACGGACTCGAGAACAGCAAGGTCGGTGGCTTTTACCAAGGTAAGTCGGCCGTCGTGGTCGATATCCAGCGTCAGCCCGGCGCCAATGTGATCGAGACGGTGCAGCGCATCAAAAACGAGCTGCCGAAACTGCAGCGCGCGATGCCGGTCGGCGCGACGCTCACGATCGTGCACGACGCCAGCGCCAGCATCCGCGCGTCGGTCCGCGACGTGCAATTCACGCTTATCCTGAGCGTGGCGCTGGTCATTACCGTCGTGCTCATTTTCCTGCGCACCATCCGCGCCACCATCATCGCCGGCGTCGCGCTGCCGCTGTCGATTATCGCGACCTTCGGCATCATGTGGTTCTGCGGCTTTTCGCTCGATAATCTGTCGCTCATGGCGCTGACGATCGGCACCGGCTTCGTGATCGATGATGCCATCGTCATGATCGAGAACATCGTGCGCCACATGGAAAACGGCGAGGACGCGTTCTCGGCCGCGCTGCGCGGCGCAAGCGAAATTGGCTTCACCGTGATTTCGCTCACGGTCTCGCTGATTGCGGTGTTTATTCCGCTCCTGTTCATGACCGGACTGGTCGGCCGCATGTTTCGCGAATTCGCGCTCACGCTGACCATCGCGGTGGTGACATCTGCGGTGGTTTCGCTGACCTTGACGCCCATGATGTGCAGCCGCTTGCTGCGGCATCAGCCAGCGGGCGTTGCGCGCGGCGGCATTACGCGGATATTTCATCGCGCGATCGACGGATCGGTGGAAGTCTACCGACGAACCCTCGAGTGGGTGCTGCGCCACGAGACGCTCACGCTGCTGGTGACGGGCGCCACGCTCATCGCAACGATCTGGCTTTACATCATCATCCCCAAAGGATTTTTGCCGCTGCAGGACACCGGACTCATTTTCGCTGTCATGGAAGGCGGACAGGACATCTCGTTCACCGAGATGAAGCGACTGCAGGCGACAGTGGAGAACGCAATCCGCAAGGACCCTGACGTGATCGGAGTCGTGTCCGTGATCGGCGTCACGCCGATCAATGCCACACCTAATGCCGGTCGCCTCGCCATCACGCTGCGCTCGCGCGAGGAACGGCCGACGTCGGTGACGGGAATCATCGAACGGCTGCAGCGGGCGGTGGCGGCGGTTCCCGGCGTCGTGGTCTATTTTAGGCCAGTGCAGGATATCCAGATCTCGACCCGCCTGAGCCGCGGACAATATCAATACACGCTGACGGGCACCGACGCTAAGGAATTGGGCGACTGGGCTGCGCGTCTCACGCAGCAACTGCAGAAATCCGAGGTGCTGCGCGACGTCGCGTCGGAAGCGCAGGACTACGGCCTCGGCCTAGATATTCAGGTCGATCGCGAAGTGGCCGGCCGGCTCGGCGTTTCCATGCAAACCGTGATCGACACGTTGAGCGACGCTTTCGGCCAGCGGCAAATTTCGACCATCTACGGACAAGCCAACCAATACCGTGTGATCCTCGAGGCAAAGCCGGAATACCAGAACGATCCGACCTCGCTCTCGAAGCTCTATGTCCCTGCCTCCGGGGTTCAAGCGGTCGCCCAGCCCACCTCGTTGACCTCGACCTCGCCAACCGTCATTCCGACCGTATCGGGTGCCGCGATGGTGCCGCTGAGCGCTATCGGTCGTTATCAGAACACTACTGCCCCTTTGGTCGTCGCTCACCAGGAGCAGTTCCCGGCGGTCACGATTAGCTTCAACCTCGCCGCAGGGGCGGCCCTCAGCGACGCGGTCAGCACGATCTCGCAGGCCGAGCATGAGATTGGCATGCCGACCTCCGTGACGGGCAGCTATTCCGGCGACGCGGCCGAATTCGCCAAATCGCTGGCCGGCGAGCCTTGGCTGATTCTCGCGGCCGCGGTCACGATCTACATCGTGCTCGGCGTGCTCTACGAAAGCTTCATCCACCCGCTCACCATTTTGTCCACATTGCCCTCAGCTGGTGTGGGCGCCTTGCTCGCGCTGATGCTCTACAAGCAAGACCTCTCGGTCGTCGCTCTCATCGGCATCGTGCTGCTGATGGGGATCGTGAAGAAGAACGCGATCATGATGATCGACTTCGCACTCGAAGCCGAGCGTAAGCAGGGGCTCTCGCCTCGGGATTCGATAGTGCAGGCCTCGCTGTTGCGGTTCCGTCCTATCATGATGACCACGCTGGCGGCCTTGTTCGGCGCCATCCCGCTTGCATTCGAATCAGGTACCGGCTCGGAACTGCGCAATCCGCTCGGCATCACGATCATCGGCGGATTGCTGCTCAGTCAGTTGCTCACGCTCTACACCACTCCGGTCGTCTATCTCGCGATGGAACGCGTGAAGAGGCGGCTGAGTCGTCCGGCGCCGCCGCAGACCGAGCTCGAATTGCCTGACGCGCCCGAGCCGTCGCAACACGTCCCCGCGGAATGACGCATGGGCGGTTCTAGCTTCTCCGAAGCTTTCATCCGCCGCCCGGTTGGCACCACGCTGCTTGCCATCGGGCTTTTTCTAGTGGGCGCGGTGGCCTACCGCTTCCTGCCGGTCGCTAGCATGCCGACGGTGGATTTTCCTACCATCAACGTGACCGCCAGCCGGCCGGGAGCCGATCCGGAAACTATGGCGGCCACGGTCGCAGCGCCGCTCGAGCGTCGGCTCGGAGAAATCGCCGGCGTCACCGAACTCACCTCGCGCAGCTCGCTCGGCAGCACTCGGATCACCGTCCAATTCGATCTCGCTCGTAACATCGATGGTGCCGCCCGCGACGTGCAGGCGGCGATCAACGCCGCGCTCACGGATCTGCCGAGCGACCTGCCGTCATCGCCGACTTTTCGCAAATCCAATCCGGCGGCAACGCCGATCATGATTTTGGCGCTGACGTCCAAGAATCTTCCGCCCAGCGTGCTCTACGATGCCGCCGATAGCGTGATCGCGCAGCGGCTCGCGCAGATCGAAGGGGTAGCTGAGATCACCGTCAATGGCGCCGAGCAGCCTGCCATTCGCGTTCGGGTCGATCCGATCGCGCTCGCCTCGATGGGCCTCGCTCTCGAGGACGTGCGCACCGCGATCGCGAACACCAACGCAGTGGGGCCGATTGGTGCTTTCAACAGCTCGGAGCGTGCCGTCACCATCTCCGCCAACGACCAGCTTCGGAGCGCGGCAGACTACGACCCCATCGTGGTACGCGCCGCCAACGGCACGGTGGTGCGGCTGTCGGCGATCGCCTCGATCGAGTTGGGAGTGCGCGATAGTCGCGCGGCTGCCTGGTTCAATGGTCAACCGTCGGTACTACTTGTGATCAACAAACAAGCCAATTCCAACGTGATCGAGACCGTCGACCGCATCTACGCGCTGCTGCCTGAAATCAAGCGCTGGATCCCGGTCGGCATCGACATTTCTGTGCTCTCCGACCGCACCCAGACGATCCGCGCCAGCGTGCGGGACATGCAGCTCACGCTTCTTGCGACGATCGTCCTTGTCATGCTGGTCGTATTCGTGTTCTTGCGCCGCACGGCGACGACGGTCGCCGCCGGTGTGACAGTTCCGCTGTCGCTCGCCGGCACCTGCGCGATGATGTGGGCGGCGGGCTTCTCGATCGACAATCTTTCGCTCATGGCGCTCGCGGTTGCGGTCGGTTTCGTGGTCGACGACGCTATCGTCATGATCGAGAATTGCTTTCGCAATCTCGAAAAAGGCATGTCGCCGTTCCGCGCCGCCATCGAAGGCGCGCGACAGATCGGATTCACCGTGATCTCGATCAGCATATCGCTAGTGGCGGCTTTCATCCCGCTATTGTTCATGACCGGCCTGGTAGGCCGTGTATTTCGTGAATTCTCGGTGACTCTCGCGTTTGCAATCGCCGTTTCCACCGCGGTATCGCTGTCGCTGACGCCGATGATTTGCGCGCATTTCGTACGCAAGCCGCCGAGCCCTCAAGCCACCTGGCTCGACCGGACAGTTGAGCGCGTCTTGGGCGCAATGGTGCACTTTTATGCGCGAAGCCTCGCCGCTGTGCTCGACCACCGTGCGCTGATGCTCCTCGTCATGGCCGCGATCATGGCGATCACCGTCATGCTCTATGTTCGCACCCCGAAGGGTTTTTTCCCGCTCGACGACACTGGCCTGATCTACGGGGGGACTCAGGCATCAACCGAAGTGTCGTTTTCGGCAATGTACGACCTGCAGCAGAAGGCAGAAGCGATCGTGCGCGCCGATCCCGCCGTCGGCAATGTCGGCTCCTCGATCGGCACCACGGGCTGGAATGCCTCGGTCAATCGCGGCAACCTGTTCATCAGCCTCAAGCCACTGGCGGAACGCGGGGGGGTTACCTCGCAAGCGGTGGCCAACAGGCTGCGTCAGAAAACCGCCGACATCCCGGGGCTGCGCGTGTTCTTCTTCCCGATGCAAGATGTGCGGGTCGGCGGCCGACAGAGCGACTCCACCTACCAGTTCACGCTGTGGGATACCGACTACAACGAGCTGGTGCGTTGGGCGCCCCGTATCCTGGCGAAGATCCAGACGTTGCCCGGGCTGGTCGATGTTTCGACCGACCGCGAGCAAGGCGGGCTGCAAGTCGGCGTTGTGATCGATCGAACCGTGGCCTCGCGGCTTGGAGTGCGCGTGCAGGACATCGCCAATGCGCTCAACGATTCTTACGCCCAGCGGCAGATCTCAACGCTCTATACCCAGCGCAATCAGTATCGCGTCATTCTCGAGATGGATCCCCGATATCAACGCGACCCGACCGACCTCAGCCGTGTCTATGTGAGCGGCGCCAACAATACCCAGGTTCCTCTCACCGCCGTGACCAAGATCGAGCGCGGGCTCTCCCCGCTCGTGGTCAATCACCAGGGCCAATTTCCCGCCGTTACCATCAGCTTTAGCCTGGATGAGACCACGCCGATCGAGCAGGCGACACGGCTGGTCGATCAGGCGGTCGCCGAACTGCACATTCCGGATACGCTGCACGCCGAATATGCGGGGGATGCGCGCGCTTATCGTCAGTCGATCGGCGCGCAACCGCTGCTGATCGTGGCGGCCCTCATTGCCGTCTATATCGTACTCGGCGTGTTGTACGAGAGCCTAGCGCATCCGCTTACGATTATTTCCACGCTGCCTTCGGCGGGCCTTGGCGCTCTTTTGGCCCTGCAGATCTTCAACGCCGAGCTTTCGCTGATCGCGTTCATCGGGATCATCCTCTTGATCGGGATCGTCAAGAAGAATGGGATCATGATGGTCGACTTCGCGCTCGAAGGCGAGCGCAAGCGCGGCTTGGCGCCGGAGCGGGCGATCTTCGAGGCCTGCCTCGAGCGCTTCCGGCCGATCATGATGACGACGATGGCGGCGCTCCTGGGCGCCTTGCCACTGGTAATAGCCACGGGACCGGGATCGGAACTGCGCCGGCCGCTTGGCATGACCATCGTGGGCGGGCTGCTCGTCTCGCAGCTGCTCACGCTCTACACGACGCCGGTGATCTATCTAATGCTCGACAAGCTGCACCGGAGGCTGTGGGGCGCGCGCGTTCATCACGAGCCAGGTCATTTGCTGAAAGCGGCGACCCGCGCGTTCCGGGCCTAGCACTTGGCGCTGTCTCGGCCGAGGTGAACCGCGGATGAACGCGTCATCCATGTGTCGTTCGAGATCGATCGGCTATGTGTATGCGGTCAGTCGGATGATAGTGCACGGCCGCAGGGCATGCCGACATCCGGGACTGATTAGGCATAACGCCCACTCGGCTTGCGCGCACGCTTAGCTCGCATCAAGCCATGAGGGACTACAGAGAGGACTATCGCAATGTTCACTCCTCGCGTTCTCGTCACCTCGCTGACGATCGCGCTTTTGTCCGCGCCTGCCTTCGCGCAGGGCACCCAACCGGGGCAACCTGCAAAGCCCGCTCCGGCCGTGACCGCGCCCGCGAAGCCCGCAACGACCGGCGCGGCAACGGCTCCGCAGGCCGTCAAAACCAACCTCAACACCGCGGCAGCTGCGGAGCTCGACAAGCTGCCGCAGATCGGTCCAGCCCGCTCCAAGGCCATCGTCGAAGCCCGTACCAAGGCGAAGTTCAAGAACTGGGACGATTTCGTGGCACGCAAAGTCGTTCCCGCCGAGGCGGCAGCCGCCATCAAGGACGTTGTCACCTTCTGAACTGCCGGAGTGCGCCGAAACTCAAGGCGCGATTGCGCCTTGAGTTTCCCGGCCGAGGCTCGACGAATGCGTTCAACCGGAAAAGCCCCCCTCGCCGAGCAAAGCCTGCTCCTCCGGCGTGCCGGGGCGGCCCAATAGCGCGTTCCGGTGCGGGAAGCGTCCGAAGCGCCGGATAATGTCGGCGTGCTGCTCGGCGTATTTCGTGAATTCAGCATCGCCGTAGTCGCGCGCCAGCGCCAGGCAGCGCTGCTGGTCGGCGAGATTTTCCGAATGCATCAATGGCAGATAGAAGAACTGCCGCTCGGCGTGCGGCAGTTGCCGGTCGAAGCCGCGCCGAACGGCGCGATCGGCGACCGAGCGGGCGAACTCGTCCGTCGCGTAACAGCGCCCGTCAGCGCGGAACATGTTGCGGGGGAATTGGTCGAGCACGATGACGAGCGCCAGCGCGCCCTCAGCCGTATCTTCCCAATGGCGCAGCTTGCCTTCGCCGGCGGCGTGCCAGAGGGCAGAAAAGCGTCGTGCGATCTCGGCGTCGAACAGCGCGTCGTTCTCGAACCACTTGTCGGGTCCGGCGGTGCGCCAGAATGCGAGCACGTCCGCGGGCTCGATCGTCTTGGATGTGCCGAGCCCGCCGGTCATAGCCGCACCTGACCGGCGTTGATCTGCTCATAGAGCGCCGGGTCGACGCGCACGAACGCTTTGCGTTGCGGATCGTTGAAGTAGATTGGATCGGCAGTGCGGCTGGGGTCGAAACCTTCCTCCGCGAGGTTGATCTTCTTCGGTTTGAAAGTCGTGGTGACGTCATTGTCTTTGCGCATGCGAAGAAACACCGGCCACGCATATTCGGGCAGCTGCTGCGCGATATGGTCGTGAAGCGCTGTTAAATTGAGATTGTCCTTGGCGACGATCGCCGCCATTCCGGCGCGGCCGTCGCGGCCGGGAATTTGAATGCCGTAGACGTTCGTTTCCAGAATGCCCTCGAATCGGCCGACTGCCTCCTCGACTTCGGTTGTCGAGACGTTCTCGCCTTTCCAGCGGAAGGTGTCGCCGATACGGTCGACGAAATAAAAATAGCCGTGCTTGTCCTTACGCATCAAATCGCCGGTTCGGAACCAGCTGTCGCCTTTTTTGAACACATCGTGCAGGATCTTCCTGTCGCTCTCGGCCTCACTCGCATATCCCTCGAACCGTTGCCCCGGCTTCGATGCATCCTTCAAGATCTTGCCGATGACCTCGCCGGGCTCGTCGACATCGCATTCGATACAGAAGCCGCGTTCGTTGCGCACCGGCTGCTGCGATTGCGCATCAAAGCGCACGACCTTGGTGGGAAAACGGGCCGCGACCCACCAGGGAAGCCGGCCTACTGCCCCCTCCTTGCCGTCGAAATTGAACAATGAGACGTTGCCTTCGGTCGCGGCATAGAACTCGATGATTTGCGGGATTTGGAAGCGCCGCCTGAATTGCGGCCACACGTCGGGGCGCAGCCCATTTCCGCAGGCCAGGCGCAGGTGATGCGCGCGCTCCTTCGGGCTCGGCGGCGAGTTGACGAGATATCGGCAAAGCTCGCCGATATACTGGAAGCAGGTGCAGTCCCAGCGCACGATGTCGTCCCAGAATTCGCGCGCAGAAAATTTATCCCGGATCACCACTGACCCGCCTTTGACCAGAAGCGCACCTGTTGCGACCACGCCGCCGGCGGTGTGATAAAGCGGCAGGCAGTCGTACATGCGGTCGCTCGCGCGCGTATCCATGACCCCGGCAAACGCGTAGCTTGCGAGCATCACGCGATAGTGGTTCATGTTGGCGGCCTTCGGCAGACCGGTCGTGCCAGACGTGTAGATGTAAAGCGCGCGATCCTCGATGGTGAGCGCGGGACGGTCCGCGGCGGCGAGTTCGTCCCCGGCGAGGCTGTCGAGATCGCGATCGATGCGTGGGAAATTGGCGTTTGCGTCGCCATGAAGCCAAATCTTGGCATCGCCCGTGATGTGCGGCTGGGCGCCCGTGAACGGCTCGAACAGTTCGGCGGCCACGATGATGTGCTTTGGGCTCACCACATTGATGCAATAGGCCAGCGCCATCCCGGCGAGATGGGTATTGATGAGCGCAACCACGCCGCCGACCCGCGTTATGCCGATCCACGCGGCCAAGAATTCCGGCCGGCCCGGCATCATCAGACAGACCGTGTCGCCCTTGCGCAGATTCTGCGCCAGCGCCCAGCGCGCATAGCGGTTCGATCGCGCCGCAAGCTCCCTGTACGTGAAGCGCTCGCGCTCGGACAGCAGCGCCGGCGCGTCGCCGTATTTGTCCGCAAGCTCGAGGATGATTTGCGGAAAGATCCGGGTTGGGTTTTTGGCGATCGGGGTGGTCAGCTTGAGCGTGCGCATTGCGCCCTTGATGGACGTCACCTCTGCTCTCAGTCGATCGATCAAACCCATGACTCGTCCAGCGCTGGCCGGCGCGCGCTATGCACCGTGCGCGGCGCGCGAAGCATCGGGCAGGGGCTGCAGGGTAGCAAGCGCGACGATTATGGGCAGCCCGGCGAAGCGCGCATGAGCATGCGCGCCGTGACTGTGGCCTACCTAGGCTGCGAACTCTGCTCCGCCGCCGGGGTGATCATCATTGGCGGGGGGGTCTTGGGCTTTGGCTTGGCTGGCGTTCCATCGCCGGAGGCGGCGGCGGTGGCCGCGGCGTCATTCTTGGTGCTCTCCTTGGGCGCGGCGGCCTTGGGTTTTCGCTTCGTCGCGCCGGAATCGCTCGGCGCGGCGATCGAAGCCGCGCTGTCTTTCGCGCCCTCCTTGTCCGCCGTAGCCTTGCGCTTCGGCTTTGCCGCGGGCGGCTCGGATGCGCTCGCCGCGTTGTCTTTGTCTTTTGCCGCCGCAGGCTTGGCCGCGGCGCTCTTTTTCTTTTCCGGCTTGGACTCGCTCGTCGCCTGCGCACTAGGCGCCGGCGGCTTGGTGCCGGTATAGACGAGCACCGGTTCGCCCATCTCGTGCAATGGCGCCGCGCCCTTCGCCTTGGCCGGGCGCAGGCTCGCAAGGAAAACGGCGTAGGGCGACTCGGGGTTGTTGGCGACCATGTCGTCCTCGTCCTCCGCCGCCGGCCGTTTGCGGTGAGGGCCGCACATTTCATCGCGTAGGTTGGACGGCGCGGCAGCGACCGGCTGCAGCGATTCGACCGTGCCGAATGGCGCCGCGAACCAGGATAGCGGGCTACTGCTGTTGAACCCGCGCTCCAGCAGTTGCGCCGCTTTCATGGCGCGGGCCGCAGAGGACGGAGCGCCGAGCACCACGGCAATGAGTCGCCGGCCATTGCGCGTCGCGGACGCGACGAGATTGAAACCCGAGGCGCAGATAAAGCCGGTCTTCATGCCATCGGCGCCGGGATAGCGGCCGATGAGCGTATTGTAGTTCCGCTGCACCATTTTGCCGAGCCGGATGCCCGGGAGGTGCCAGTAGTAATCGTATTCCGGCAGTTCGCGGATGAGCGCACGCGCCAGGATGGCGAGGTCGCGAGCGGAGGAAATCTGGTCATCCGCAGGCAGGCCGTTGGGATTGACAAAGCTCGATTGCACCATGCCGAGGTGGCGGGCGTTCGCGTTCATCTCATCGGCAAAGTTCTCGATCGAGCCGGCGACGCCTTCGGCGAGTACGACCGCCATGTCGTTCGCCGATTTCACCATCAACATCTTGAGTGCATTGTCCACGGTCACGATGGTGCCAACGCCGAACCCCATCTTCACCGGCGACTGCGCCGCCGCGTTCGAGGAAACCACAAGCGGCGTGTCGAGGTTGAGACGCCCCTCCTTGACCGCACGCAGCGTCACATAGGCCGTCATCAGCTTGGTGACGGAGGCGGGATACCAGGGATACCCGGCATTCTGGGCAAAAAGAACCCTGCCGCTCTCGGCTTCGATCACGAGCAACGCTTCGGCGCCTGCGCGGCTCGGCGCGAGCGAGGTTGCGGCACAGGCGATGCCCACCCACATGAGCGTGCGCGCAAGGCAAGATCGGGTCGAAGACATCACGGCTCGGAATTCGATGCTTTGCAGGCCCTTGGGAAACGCGCCACAAGCGAGAAGGGTCTAAGCCGACGAGGGATGAAAGGCAAAGGCGAAACGCGCTAAGATGATCCGCTACTGCCCCACGACAAGCGTTCATGGTCGTAGAAAACGTCCAAAATTCGGCAGGTTAGACCGGACGCTGACGGCTTGCGCGTTGGCTGCAATGTCCAGAAATGACAAATAGGGTCGAAATAGACAGGAGACCGTCGTGACCGCTTGCATTGTTGGCTGGGCTCACACCCCCTTTGGTCGCCTCGAGGGAGAGACGATCGAGAGTCTGATCGTGCGGGTCGCGACCGAGGCGCTCGCCGATGCTGGGGTCGCCGCCCGCGATATCGACGAGATCGTGCTCGGGCATTTCAATGCCGGTTTCTCGGCCCAGGATTTTACTGCCGCGTTGGTGCTTCAGGCCTCCCCGGATCTGCGCTTCAAACGCGCGAGCCGGGTAGAGAACGCTTGTGCCACCGGGTCGGCCGCCGTCCATCAGGGCCTCAAGGCGATCGCCGCCAAGGCCGCCCGCATCGTCCTCGTGGTCGGCGCCGAGCAGATGACGACGACGCCTGGTCCGGAAATCGGTCGCAACCTGCTCAAGGCATCTTATGTACGTGAGGAAGCCGATATCGACGGCGGCTTCGCCGGTATTTTCGGACAGATCGCCGCGCGTTACTTCCAGCGCTGGGGCGACCAATCGGACGCGCTTGCGCGTATCGCCGCCAAGAATCACAAGAACGGCGTCAGCAATCCTTTTGCCCAGATTCGCAAGGACCTCGGCTACGAGTTCTGCCGCACCGAGAGCGAGAAGAATCCGCGCGTGGCGGGCCCGCTCAAGCGCACAGACTGCTCGCTCGTCTCCGACGGCGCCGCCGCCGTCGTTCTGGCCGACGTTGCGACCGCGCTCAAGCTCGGCAAGGCGGTCGCCTTCCGGGCCGCCGAACACGTGCAGGATTTCTTGCCGATGTCGAAGCGCGACGTGCTCAAGCTCGAAGGCTGTGCGCAGGCTTGGGCGCGCGCTCTCGCAAGTGCGGGCGTCGCCCTCTCCAATCTCTCCTTCGTTGAGACGCATGACTGCTTCACCATCGCCGAGCTGATTGAGTACGAGGCGATGGGCCTGGTGCCGGAGGGGCAAGGTGCGCGCGCTGTGGCGGAAGGGCTCACCGAAAAGAGTGGACCCTTGCCCATCAATCCCTCGGGCGGCCTCAAGGCCAAGGGTCATCCGATCGGCGCGACCGGAGTGTCGATGCATGCGCTGAGCGCCATGCAGCTCATGGGGTCGGCCGGCGGTATGCAGGTAAAGGACGCGAGCCTCGGCGGCATCTTCAATATGGGCGGCACCGCGGTCGCGAACTATGTGAGCATCCTCGAGCGGATCAAATAAGCTTGCCGGCGGTCCGTCAGCCGCGCCAGCGGCATGGCTGCTAGCACGAGCAACACGGGTTCCAGCGGTAAACGATACCTGGGCGCCGCCACCGGGCCGTTGAGCAGGAGGAAATAGGCAAGCACGGCGCCGGCGAAAACCGCCGCCCAGGGCATTCTCCGCGCCAGCATGACAAATCCAATCGCCTCGAGCATGAGGAAGGGCAGCATGGCGAGAAGACCGAGGACAAGCAGGAATTGGTACAGTCCGGGATCGTGGAATAGATAAGTTCGCGCCCGTTCCCACAGGCTCGTCCCGGCTGTGTTGTAGAAGCTCGGTTTGGGCAGCGCGCGCACGCGCGGATCGGCGAGCACAGCCGGCGCAGCAAGGTTCACGACCATGCCCTCAAGCCAGGCGCTGGCATAAGCGCCAGCCGGCAAGCGCGCCATCTCCTCCCGCGCGAGCTCCGCCTTGAGCGCCGCACGCCAAAACGGATTGTTTGCTGCCATCGAATTGCGCTCGGTGCGTTCTCGGTAACGCGACTCCATGCGGTCAGCGGTCACTTGGTAGGGCGTGCCGTTTGCGCGTTGGACCACGAGCGGCACGATCCATAAGGCCCAGTAATCGCCGATTTGCGAGGTCAGGCTGAGGCTGTCGTATTGAATAGCGTTGCGCAACAGCACGGGGGCAACTGGTGCTGCGGCGGCGACGCCGAACACCATCGCTGCCGTCAAGCCCCAAACAAGTCTGCGTCGCTGCACCAATGCGATGACGAAAATCACCGGCACGGCTGCTGCCAACAGCACCGCGACGGCGGGTCGCGTGACGAGCGCGAGACCGCCGGCGAGGCCGGCCCAGATGGCGCGACTGATCCCCGGGCGCAGCAGGAAATGCGCGCCGGCGAGCAGCATGAGGGTGAAGAAGAAGAGAAATATTGTATCGGTCAGTATTTGGGTGCTGAACACGATGAGGGTCGTGGAGAATGCGGCGAGAATGCCGGCGATCAATCCGACGCGCGGAGAGATCAACGCGCCGAGTGACGCGATGAATGTGCAGGTTGCGGCATCGATCACGGACTGAATGAACGCAACCGCCCGCGGCCCGTCGCCGATGGCGTACTGCACGCCCGCGAGGAGCAGGGGATAAAGCGGCATGCGGTCGGTCATCGACGAGAGCGTCGGCCAAAAAATGTCCGGCTTCGCCAGCGCTGCGCCCAGTGCCCAGTAGGCGAATGTATCCTGTTCCGCGAAAAAGGCATCGCGACCCGTAAGCAGCGCCAGATTGATCAAGCGAATGAACAGAGCGAGCAAGAAAATCGTCGCAAGCGGATGATCGGCGGCGCGGCGCCACACCCGGTTAGACCACGAACGCATCATTTTTGGTCCGATCGAGTTCCGAAAGTCGTCATTCAGGGCGCGAGCCAGTTAGGGCGAAAACGCATTAGGCTTGTCGGCGCGTGCGATGACGTCGATGGTTGCGCCGTCGCCAATCAACGCTCTCAGCGCGGGCGCCGACATGGGAAGTTTTTTTCCCGTATCGCACGCCTCAAATCGATAGCCGTGAGTCTCGAACGTCCGGATGAGCTCGTCGAAACGCTGCGGAACTTCATCCTGCACATGGGCTCCGACCTCGATCAGGATCGGTGGCTTTTCCACGGCGAGCAGCTGGGTCGCGCCGCGCAAGACGTCGAGCTCGTGACCGTCTACATCCAGCTTGACGAACGCGACGGGCCGATCGATCCGGTGTTTGGTCCGCATCTCCTGCAACAATCCGTCGACGGTCAGGAAGCGCGCGCGGCTCGCCGCCTCCAATGCGCCTAGATGCTTGGCGTGTCGGTCTGGTCCGTCGCGCTTGAGCGGCCAGCGTGAATAGAAATGAGCATTTTTTTCTCGGTCGGGCCGATCGGTGTCCGCGGTCAAGGCCGCTTGCACCAGAATGAGCCGTGACGCCAGTTCCGAATTCAATGCGGCATTCGCCTGAAGCCGGGAGAATGCGTAATCGGTCGGCTCGATGGCAATGACAAAGCCGTCATCGCCTACTGCGCGCGCAAGCGGAAGGCTATGTGCCCCGATATTGGCGCCGATGTCGAGCACCAGAGCGCCGGGCGTAATCCAGCGCGCGGCTCGCCGCGGGATGCGCTGATAAAGCCCAAGATAGATCGCCAGATCGATTCCCTCGTCGAGGTCCAATTCCCAGTTCACGTCCCGTCGCCGGACGGTCACGCGAGAAGACCGACCTGCGAGCGCGCGTGTGCCGACGACTGCGAAATTGAGCATGCGGGCCAGCGCGATTTTTCTTTTCGTCGTCAGCATGGCCCATTGAAATCGCGCTCGATCGCCCACCGCGGGGCCCTCGGAAGCCACGTCATCGATACTCGCGTGGCCGGCGGGTCTCGGGTCGCAAACGCGCGTTTGCTTACCGCGTCGGCGCGGAGCTGGTTCACTAGGTTTCCGCAGGTTGGCCGGCCGCGCGTTGCCGGCGCTTTAGCGGGCCAGCCACCATGAATTGGCTGCGAGCAAGCTCGGCGAACTGCCCACCGAGCCCGACGAGTTCGTCGAAGGGGCCGCTCTCGACGATGCGGCCAGATTCAAACACTAGAATGCGGTCGGCGTTGCGGACGGTGGCGAGCCGGTGCGCGATCACGAAGGTCGTGCGTCCCTTCATGACTTCTGCGAGTGCGGCTTGGATTCTCGCCTCGGTCAGGGCGTCGAGCGCGCTCGTCGCCTCGTCGAGGATGAGGATCGGAGGATCCTTAAGCAGCGCTCGCGCGATCGACAGGCGTTGGCGCTCGCCGCCGGAGAACAACCGACCGCGCTCGCCGGCATTGGTATCGAAGCCCTGCGGCAGGCGTTCTATGACGTCGAGGAGCTGGGCGCGCTCACAGGCTGCGCGCAGCTCCTCGACGCTCGCGTCGGGCTTGCCGACGCGCAGGTTCTCGGCGAGCGAGCGGTTGAACAGCAGCGCCTCCTGGAACACGACGCCGATATTCCGCCGCACGCCCGCCAGCGTGAGGGCACGAATGTCCATGCCGTCGATCCTTACGGTGCCGGATTGTGGATCAAAGGCGCGGTGCAGAAGCGCAAGGGCGGTCGATTTGCCGGCGCCCGTTGCGCCGACGAGAGCGACCGTTTCGCCGGGCAGCGCGGTGAAGCTGAGATCGGCGACTGCCGGGCGCTTGCCGTCGTAGGAAAACGACACGTCCTTGAACTCCACCAGACCGTGCATGTGGCCGGGATCGATCGCGTCGGGGCGGTCGCGCACCGCCGGCTCGGTGTCGAGCACCTCGAAGAACTCGGTGAGGCGCGGCGCGTCCATCACCATTTCGTTGGCAAAGTGAACGGCCTGTTCGAGTTTGCCGATCAGGAGCGTGGCGAAGCTCATGAACATGACGATCTCGCCGACGGTGGTCTGGCCGCGCAGGTAGAACCAGACCCCGAGCACGAGTATCGAGAGCATGGTTAGCGTGGTTGATGTGCGGGTAATGACCGTCGTTACCGCCCACCAAGACAGGACCGGGATCTGGGCGCTGAGCACCTCTTCGCCCATCTTCCTCATTCCCGAGACTTCCATCTCAATCCGGGTGAAGCTCTGCACCAGAGCGATATTTCCCAGCGTATCGGTCGTACGCTCGGCTACGTCCGTATAGTAGCGCTCGACCGTGCTTTGCAGCGTTTCGCTCTTGCGCACGACCAGTGCGATCACCACGCCAAACACGGCGCACAGGAGGATCAGCAACAGTCCATAGCGCCAATTGATGAAAAGCGTCAGCGGCAGCAGGACGATGAGCGAGACGAAACTGGCGAAGTGTTCGCGGAAGAAGGAGAGCCAAAGCGCCCACAGCGTATTCGTGCCGGTGAGCATCGCCTTCACGAGGCGCCCGGAATGCGAGCCGGTGTGATAGCTCAGCGGCAATTGCAGCACGTGTTCGAAGAACATCGTCCGCACCACCTGATACTGGCGGTGCGCTAGACGGTCGGCATGGAGCGCCACAAGCGTGCTGCAGACGATGATGAAGAGCCCGAAACCGACCCAGGCGCCGACCAGCGCCATGAGGTCGTGCCAAGCCACCTGCGACATGCGGGGCTGGGCATTCGCGAGCGTATCGACAATGCGGCCGAATAGGATCGGCTCTACGAACATCGCCGAGGCCAGCGCCAGATTGGCGACCGCCAGCGCCCACGCCAAACGGCCCTCGCGCCCGAGCAGTTCGAGCACGCGGAAATAGATACGAAGGAATTTCATGCGGCCGGCATCGGCAAAAGGCGGGCTCTATACGTCGGCAGATTTATAGCATGCTCCAGTTAGGCCGAACCACAACCGCCCCGCCAGGTCTGGGCTGTCCGAGGGCGACACGTGAGCGGTTGCGATCACGGGGAATGCCGGGCGGGGCTTGGTTCAAGGACGTAGCGTCTCGCGCCCCATCGCGCGCAATCAGTGAACCCTGCGCCCTGCGGCCGGCGGCAGGAATGAAGGCTCGAAGATGTCATCCGCCTTGGGCTTGGACTTGAACGGGTAAACGAGCCCGATCTGGTCGATCGATTCGGCGAGCCGCGAAAAATCGACGGCGCCGTAGCCGTCGGCCCTCACCTCCGGCGTGACGATGTTGTCGCGGATGGCCATGCGCAGGCGTTCGAGCTCGACCTCTCTTTTCACGGTGTCGTCGCGGCGCAGGACCGATTCGACCGCCTCGGCGGGTCGCCTGACTATGTCTTTGAGGCCCTGGAGAAAGGCGTGCAAAAACGCCCTGACCGCCTCCGGCTTCTCGGCGGCGAATTTGGGATTGATGATGATGGCGTTGCCGTAGAGCTTGAGCCCGTAGTCCGCCATCGGCATCAGTACGATGTCGTCCACAGACACGCCGCGATCTTTGACATCAACATAGAGACGGAACGAGTAGCCGAGCGCGGCATCGATCTGCCCGGCTGCCAGCATCGGCGCACGCACTGGGATGCCGATCGTTTCGATCGTCACCTTCGATATATCGATATTATTGAGCTTGGCGAAGAGCGGCCATTCGCCGAAGGTGATGCCGGCGGGCGGGGCACCGAGTCTCTTGCCCTCGAGGTCCTTGGGCTCGGTGATGCCGCGGCTCCTTCGCGCGACTATCGCGAACGGCGGCTTGTTGTAGACCATGAACACCGCTTTCAGCGGTGGCGACGGATGCTGGTCGCGATACTTGATGAGTGTGTTGATATCGGCGAGCCCCATCTCGTAGGCGCCGGACGCGACGCGGGTGATCGGCTCGAGCGCGGTCGTCGCCTCGTCGACGGTGACCTCGAGGCCTTCAACCCTGAAATATCCCCGGTCCTGGGGGAGGAAAAATGTCGCGGCCAATCCCTCGAGGCGCCCGTCGAGCGAGAATTTGATGTTGGTCTGTGCCGCGGCCGGGGGGGCCGCCATCAATGCGATCGCCGCCGCGACGAGATAGGCGCCCCGATCGATCCGGGTGAGGTTGAGGAGGCCCATGGGTGCTCCCTCTACTTCGGCCCCCGCACCGCCTCACGCCGATTTCTTCTGAGCGCCGAGCTTCTTCTCCCACTTCATGTCCTTGGCGAACTTCATGAGCTCTTCGGACTCCATGAAGACCGTCTCTTTCGGGCCGGGATAGTTGCGGCTTCGGATGTCCGCCATATAACGGCTGATGACATCCTCCATGATGGGAATGAGATCGGTGTAGATGCGCGAATGGCGCGGCACGTGCTCTTCCCAGAGGTGGAACAGGTCGGACGAAATAATGTGCACGCCGTGCGCGCAATTGCCGGCGCCGAGACTGATCACCGGTACGGGCAGTATTTGCGCCAGATACTCGGCGACTTCTGAGGTCGTGACTTCGCAGAGAATCGAGAAGCAGCCGGCGTCCACGAAGGCCTTCGCGTCGTCCACCAGCTCCTTCGCCCGCTGTGCCGTCTTGCCCTGGGCGACGAAGCCGCCGAGCTGCGGCATACGCATGGGTGTGATGCCGATGTGGCCCTGGACCGGAATGCCCGCCTGCACGATCGCCTCGATATTCTTGGCGTGATGCCGGTTGCCTTCGCACTTCATTACCTCGGCGTTGGCCTCGTGTACGAATCGGCCGGCGTTGG
>DATNNX010000022.1:0-16136 GCA_035601615.1 Xanthobacteraceae bacterium | reverse complement strand
GACCCGGCCATCCATCCTCTTCGTATAAAACTTTTGCGAAGTGAAGCCCGCGGGTGACGCGAAGGTCTCGTCATCCGCGCATGGCGAGCGGGCAACGATACAGCTTTAATTGCTACCCGGCGGGCGCGCGATCGGGAGGTCGGCCAAGATCTGGTAGCGCTGCGCGCGGGGTTTTGCCGCGTCGGCGGGATCGATGAATTGCAGCGAGCTTTTGCCCAACAATGCGCGCGGCAGAATCATCACGCGGATGAAGCGGCTCGGCGCGTCGGCGGCTTGCGCGAAGACGGGCTCCGGCCCGCTCTCGTACCAGGCGCCGCCCGGGCCGTAGGAGGTCGAGCGGCCGGCGGTGTCGATGCGGATGCCGCCCTCGATCAGGCAGCGGATGCCCGGCCCTTGATGGGTGTGCCGATAGGCGCAACCGCCGGGCGGAAAGGCGACGCTATCGCCGCGCAGAAGAAGCTCGCCCGCGGGCAGCGTGTCGAGAATTGCGGACAGTTTCTCACGTACGCTTACGCCGGGCGCGGCAGGCGCGGGCGGCGGTGCAAGTTCGTAACGCCAGGAGCTTGCACCTTCGCCGCCGGCAGTGATGGTTGCTGCGCTTTCGCCCCACCAGGCCTCGCCGCCACGCAGCGTGCGGCCCTCAATCGTCGCGCTGCCGTGCACGAGAAAAATCATGCGCGCGGCGGCCGGCAACGCGAGCGTCGCGCCGTTCGCGAACACATCTTCGTAGAGCGCGAGCCCAGGCGGCATGGGGAGTCTTTCTTGTAGGGTGGACAACGGCATTGCCGTTGCCACGCGGAGTTCATCGCCGCTCACACGAGGGGGTCACGGCGGGCTTAATGAGATTATCGCGTTTCTTTCTGACGTGGACCTTCGTTCTGCGCGTGGGCGACGGCGAAGGTGCCGTTGCCACCCTAGAGGCCGTCGTTCCCGCGAAAGCAGGCCCATTCGAGGGGCGGTGGTCATGGGCCGGAGCGCGTTCGACAACGCCGGCGCGAGTGGGTACGGTCCCGCAAAAAACCGGGCGCGTACATTGACCGACGCAGATTCCGCCGACCGACGAGCCGTGCAGCCGTGGCTCAAGCTCGCCGCGCTGGTACTGGTGGTGGCGGCGCTGGGCCTGCCCATCAACGATCTCTTTCGCTACGCGCTGCTGGTGATCGCGACTGTGGTCGTCGTCACGGGGACCGTGGGCACACGCGTTGCGCCGTGGCTCGCGGCACTGGCGGCGCTCGCGCTGTGCATGCTCGGGCAATTGCTGTTTCCCGCGCCGCGCATCGAGGAGGGCCACAACGTGTTTCTCCTTGATGACACGCGTGAAAATCTCTCCGCTCATTCGCGGGGACGAACGGATGGTGAGGGCTTCGCATCAGGTTTGCCGCGCGAGGTTTTTCGCCACATGGCCGCGGAGTTCGACGCCACCTATCCGCGCGAGCGGCGCTGCGCGCCGAACGAGGACGGCTGTTGGCGCGGGCAGGCATTTCCGGCAAAGAGCTTCGCCTTTTCCGCCGACGGCATTTTCCAGCATCCGGCCTATTCGCGGCGTGTGACGGGAATCGACTTTTCCGATCCGGTGTGGCTGCGCCTCGGCTTCATCAACGAGCTTTCCTACAACTGGAATTCGCAGGTGAGCGAGCTTGCGCGCGCGCACCGCGACCGCCGCTCGCTTGCGTTTCTCCATCAATGGACGCTCGCGATGCCATGGTTCGTCATGTATCGCTTCCCCGCGGATTTCATCGGCAGCCAACTGTGCTGGCGCGGCGAGGTGCTGTGGGAGGGCGACGACGAGCATTTCGAATCGCTGACGCACGGCGAAATGCAATGCCGCACGCTCACGCGCGAGGATACTGGGCGGAAAATTTTCGGCGTCGCCATCGCACAGGACCTCGCGATGCGGCTCGTGCCCACCTGGCCCGTGCGGCTGCGCCAGCTCGTCGAGCCCGCGCTCGCGCTCGCCGTGAGTGCCGCGGTGGTCGCGCTGCTGGTGCGGCTGCGCGCGCGCCGCATTGTGCTGCCGTTCGCGCTGATCGCGGCGACGCTCCTCGTCGCGGTCTTCAACGACGCGAGCTTTGTGGGCGGCGTGCGCCCGTTCGACAGCGGTGATGACGGCCTCGTCTACGACGGCTATGCGCGCGTGATCCTGCAGCGGCTTGTTGACGGCGACATCGCCGGCGCGCTCGAAGGGGGCGAAGCCGTGTTCTATTTTACGCCGGGGCTGCGCTATTTGCGCGCCGCCGAGCACGTCGTTTTCGGCGAAACTTATCTCGGCTATCTCTCGCTCATTCTGCTGCTGCCGTTTCTCGTGTTCGCGCTGCTTCGTCGCTTCCTCCCGCTCACCTGGGCGATCGCGCTCACGCTGATCTTCGCCGCCATTCCCGTTGGCGTCGGCTTCGGCTCGAGCCTGGTGCAATACGTCAAATGGGCCGCGCGCGGCTTTGCCGATCCCGCGGCTTACGTGCTCTTTCTCGCTGCCTTCGTGCTGCTGCTCGGCCGATTGGGTGAAAGGCCGCGCGACCATTTTGGCCGCGCCTTTGCCGCCGGGCTCCTCTTCGCGCTAGCGCTTGCGGTGCGCCCGAACATCGCGCCGGCGGCGGGCGTGCTTCTTGCCGGCGCCGCCATTGCCGCGCTGGGGCAGCGCGCGTTTGCCCGCGCCAGTGCCCTCGCGCTCGGCTTCGCGGGCGTTTTTGCGATGGCGCTGCACAACTGGATTTACGGCGGTGCCATCGTGCCGTTCACGACGAGCGCCGCGCATCCGCTGCTCCTGGTGATGCCGCCGTCGGCCTATCTCGCCGCGCTGTTCGAGCTCGCGCGTGGCGATCTCACGGGCGCGCATGTGATGCGCGCGCTATCCCAGATCGTGGGCTGGCTCGCCGGACCGTCCGAAGCGATCGCGATGGCGCCGCTCAACGCCGCCGCGATTGCCCTGCTCCTGCGGGTCGTGCTGATGCGCCGTGCCGATCCGTGGCTGCGGCTCACCGCGGGTGCCATGCTGGCGCAGCACGCCGTCGCGCTCGTCTACGCCGCGGCTGGCCGCTACACCTATATCACCTGGCTGCTCACGCTGCTGGTGGTAGCGGCGTGGGCGCATGGCGAAGGGCTAACTCTGCTGCGGCGATGGTGCCCTCGCTTGTCCGAGCGAATGGCGAAACATCCCGCGCGGGTCGCGCTCGCCCGCGGGCTTGGCCGCATGGGCGAGATGCTGGGGCGATGACGAGGCTGACTGGGTCCCGTTTCACATTGCGGCCTTCGTCCCCGCTTGCGCCGGGACGACAGCATATGAGCGGCCCGATCACTACGGTTTGCGGCCGATCTCGACGATGATGACGTTGGGCCGGCCCTCCATTTGCGGTCCGGCGGAGGCAGAAACGCCGGCGATGATGCCTTCCGCCGTGAGCGCGCCGGCAAGCGCATGCGCAATCGGCGCGAGCTCGTTGGCGCGGCTCGCGGCGACGAACACGGTAACCCCGGAATTAGGCGCGAGCGGAATGCCGGCGGGCGGATTGCCGATGGCAAAACCATAGGGCGCAACGCGGATCCACTCCGCAGCGGCAAGCGCGGCATCGAGCGCCTCCCATAGCCCGCGCGCATCTTCGCTCCCGGGCGCGACCTGCCCCGCGAATTCCTGGCCGGCGAATTGGCGCAGCTGCGCCGCCACGCGACGCTGCGCGTCCGGCCCGAGCGTGCGCGGCGCCTTCAAGCGCGCGAGCTCGAGCTCTGCGTCGTTCGCGCGCTCGCGAGCTTCGGCGAGCAGCGCCGCATCGCCGAAGCGGGCCAGAGCGAAGCCCATGAGCAGCAGCGCGACGAAGGCGAGCGCGAGCCCCTTCTGCAGGCGGCGCTTGTCGTCGGGAAAGATCACCACGGCGACGATGCCGATCACCCCGGTCGCCGACAGCGCAAAACCGCAGTTGCGCCAGAATTCCGGGCTCGCCACTCCGAGGAGCAAGTCAGTCATGGACGCTCTATCATTGCCGTTGCCGCCCTACCGGCGCTTGCGCGGAGCACGCGCCTTGCGCGGCAGCGCGAGGAAGCCGTGGAGCTCGGCGAGCAAGAGCGCGCCGATGTGGAGCTGAGACACAAAGGCGCCGCTGCGAATCAGGCGCACGAGCTCCGCCGGAGAGACGAGTTTTACGTTGATGCCCGGCTCGGGCTTGAAGCCGTTCGTGCGTTGGCCTGCCTCGACGAAGAAATTGTGGATGCGGTTGTTGAGGCGCCCGGTGCACGCGGAGTTATCGCCGAGCGCGTGGACAGCCCGCGCGGCAAAGCCGGTCTCTTCCAGAAACTCCCGCCGGCAGCCCTCGGCCGGATCCTCGTCTCGCTCGACCAGGCCCGCGGGCAGCTCCCAGCTAAAGGCTTCGAGCGCCGGCCGGTATTGCCGCACGATCGGAATTCTTCCGGCGCGGGTGAGCGCGACGATGGAGATGTAATCGGCCTGCTCGATCGCGTGGTAAATCTGCGGCGCAGCACCGCGCGAAAACTCCACCTCGCGCGCGATGAGGCTCACCCACGGCGACACCGCCGTGGTGCGGCGCGAGCGGATGCGCGGATATTTCATGGGTGGCATCTCCTCAACCGTCATTCCGGGGCGCGTCGAAGGCGCGCTCGGTGCGCTCGGGCCCGGGAATGACGGACGGGGGATTGGCGCATTTTCATGGCGTTCTAGCTCCCCCTTTCCTTCAGCGCGACGGTGTCGGGCGGGCGGCGCAGAAAGGTGGTGGCGAAGGCGTAGACATACCAGCGCAGGTAACTCGGAAGCCAGCGAAAGACGCGGAAGCGGGTGCGGCGGTCGGGCCGCTCGATCCAGGTGACAGGCACCTCCGCGATCTTCCAGCCGAGCCGATGCGCCTTCACCAGAAGCTCGATGCTGTAGCAAAAACCTTCGGTCGACTCGACTGCGATGCGGTCGATCACCCGGCGCGAGAACATGCGAAAGCCGTTGCTGGCGTCGGTGGTGGGAAGCCGCGCGAGATGGCGCAACGTAAAATTGGCGTTGCGCACCAGCACCGCCTTGACAAGGGGGCAGCCGATCATCGCGCCGCCAGGCATGAAGCGGCTGGCGCAGATGATGTCGCAGCCCTCGCGCGCCAGCGCCACCATGCGATCGAGGATGGGCGCGTTGATGTGATCGTCGGCGGGAAACATCAGGATGAAGGGTGCGGTGCTCTTGGCAAAGCCGGTCATGATCGCGCCGTGCACGCCGCGACCGGTGTTGCGCACGAGCTCGACCGGAAGTCCGGCGAAGGCGTCAGCATTCTCCCGGATCGCGGGTAGCGTATCGTCCTCGGCGTGGTCGTAGCAGATCAAGACGCGCGCGGGGGTCGCGAGCGCATGCTTGAGCGCGGCCAGCACCGCCACGATGTTGTGGCCCTCGTTGTAGACCGGAATGACGATGTCGAGCTCGGGGGTCATTCACGTCCTCGACCCGTCATGCGCGGGCATAGCGCGTCTGAAGACGCGCGTAAACGCGCTTATGACCCGCGCATCCATCGGAAAAGACATTTCACTGAAGAGGATGGATTGCCGGGTCAAGCCCGGCAATGACGGTTGAGCGATCCGTGCGAACCGACAGGGGCCGGTGGCATGAACATCTCATCCCTTCGTCCCGGCGGTGAGCACGAACGGGCGCAGCCGCTCCATTACGGTAAGGCCGAAGATGGTGCTGTCGACAAAATTGTAGATCGGCAGGGCGAGGCGCGCGCGTGACGAGGCCACGTAGCGATAGGCGAGCCCCGAAAGATAATGCGAGGTGACGGTAAAGCCGGCGCGGGCGAAGGTGGCGCGAACCTCGCGCGCGAGCACGGGCTGCTCGTTCGGCGTCACCCCGACGGGGCTGTAGAACGGCGAGGCGCGGTCGCGGTAAAGCCACATGAACGGGTTCATCCGGTTGGGATCGAAGGCGAGAAAGCGCCCGCCCGGGCGCAGCAGGCGAAAGATTTCCCTGGCGCAAGGCGACGGGTCGGGAAAGTGGTGCACGACGCCGCTCAAGAGCGCGCCGTCAAAAGTTTCCGCGGGGAAGGGCAGGTGCTCGATGTCGCCGGCGACGAATTCGATCCGCGGATGCTTGCGCCGCCCGACCTCCAGCAATTTGGCGCTGATGTCGAGACCGACGCAGGCGTAGCCGGCGCGCGCGAGCAGCGTCGTGAAGGTGCCGGAGCCGCAGCCGAGATCGATGACCCGCGCGCCGGGTTGCAGCCCCGTGAGCTCGACGAACGCCTCGACGAGGCGCGCGCTCGCCTGCGGGGTGAACACGTCGTAGTCGTCGGCCGCAGCATGGCCGTCGAAGAACGCGATCTCTTTCTGCTTGTCCTGGGTCGAGGCAGTCATGGGCCGATCGGTTCTGCGACTACTGATGCAACCCGTGCCGCGCACTCGGTGCACTCCCTCTCCTTGTCTGCGGTGAGAGGGTCGGGGTGAGGGGGATTGTCCAAGTACTCGGTCTGCAGAGACTGGACGTAGCCATGACCGGATCGTGAACTAATCCACGCCGATGCCGGCGGCCTTGATTGGCGCGCCCCATTTCTCGATCTCGCGCTCGACGAATTTTTGCAGGTATTCCGGCGAGCGGCGCTCGGGCGCAACCAGCGTCACCCCGAGCTCGTGCATGCGCTCGGCAAAGGCGGGCGCGTCCATCATTTCGACGGTCGCCGCATGAAGCTTGTTGACGATCTCGACGGGCGTGCCCTTGGGTAGGAAGAAGCCAGCCCAGGTGATGGCTTCAAAATCCGTGAGGCCCTGCTCGTGCGCGGTCGCGAGCTCGGGGATGAGCGGCGAGCGCTCGCGCGCGAGCAGCGCGATGCCCTTGACCGTGCCGCCCTGGATCTGCGGGAGCGCGCCGGCGCTGTTGGAGCACATGTAGTGGACCTGCCCTGCGATCAGGTCCTGCATCACCGGCCCGCCGCCGCGATAGGGCACATGAGTGACGTCGATGCCGGCGGCGCTATTGAGCAGCGCGCAACCGAGATGGGTGGTCGAGCCGATGCCGGCCGAGCCGTATTGCAGCTTGGCGGCGTTCGCCTTCACGTAGGCGATGAACTCTTGCAGCGTATCGGCGGGAAAGTCCTTGCGCGTGAGCAGCACCATCGGCTGCTCGGCGATGAGCGCAACCGGCTCGAAATCGGTCACGGCGTTGTAGGAGAGCTTCTTATAGAGCGCCGGGTTAAAGGCGTGCGTGCCGATGGTGCCGAACAGGAACGTGTAGCCGTCGGGCGTCGCCTTGGCGACGCGGTTGGTGCCGACGATGCCGGCAGCGGCGCCCATGTTCTCCACGATGACCTGCTGGTGCAAATTCTGCGAAAGTTGCGGCGTGAACACGCGCGCCATGACATCGAACGCGCCGCCGGCGGCGAACGGCACGACCAAGGTCAGCGGGCGGGTTGGCCAGTCCTGCGCCGGCGCCGGGGCGGCTGCAGCGATGAGTGCCAGGACAGCGGCGGCAATGATGCGGAGCATGGGCATTCCTTCAGTTCACGCGTGTGTTGCGGCGGCGAACTTCGGCGCGATCGCGGCGGTGGCGGGGAAATACTCGGCAAGCCAGCCGCGCAGAAGATCCCAGACGCGGGTATTCCCTTCGCCGAACATGAAATGATCGGCGTCGCTGATGAGGTGCAACTCGGTCGGCTGCCCCGCGCGCTTGAACAGCTCGATCGACTGCTCGGTGGGAGTAACCGAATCGTTGGCGGCGTGGAGGAGCAGCAGCGGCCGCGGCGCGATTCGGCCGACCACGTCGTCGGCGCGGAAGTCGAACATGCTCTGCGCGGTCTCCGCCGGAAACGACTGTACCGAGTTGCCGGCGAGGTTGCCGCGCAGGTGCGGCGGGATGGGCACGATATCGTAGCGCGGCACCATCAGCGATTTGCCGGTGCGCGCACGGTGCTCGCGGCCCTCTTTCAGCATGGCGGTGAACCGCGCCCACGCCTGCGGGCTCTTGTGCTGGCCGCGAAACTTGCGCTCGCCGTCGCCCCAGCCGCCGTTCGAGATGACCGCGGCAACGCGTTGATCGACGCCGCCGGTATAGACCGCGACCGCCCCGCCAAAACTCGATCCAATCAGGCCGATGCGTGCGGGATTAACTGCGGGATGCTGCGCGACAAAGGTGAGCGCGTTGCGCGTATCCTCGACCTGCTCGAGGCAGATCACGCGGCCGAATTCGCCTTCGCTGTCGCCGCAGCCGCGCATGTCGAAGCGCAGCACCACGTAGCCCAAGTCGCTCAGCACCTTGGTCGGCGCCATCGTGTTCGAGGAGGTCTTATTGCTGCCGAAGCCGTGCAGCACCAGGAAAGCCCCGCGCCGTTCCGACGGTTTGAGCCCGCGCGGCACATGCACCACGCCCGACAGCTTGAGCCCGGCGGACGGGAAGGTAACGGCTTGTTCGGTCATGGGCATGGCCTCCGTATTCGTGCTTCGTAGATTGCGCCGAGCTTCGCGACATCCCACGTGCTCGGGCCGCGTTTGTTGACCCAACCTGCGGCTATTCGCTTGCGCCTTTCGGTTTGCCCAGCCCGAGTTCGCTCCAGCGGGCGTAGGCATTGGCAATGTCTTCCTCCTGCGGCCAGACCGTCGGCGGGAAGCGCGCGCCGCCATAGTCCGGGTCGGGATCGTAGTCGAGGTTCATGGTGGCGTCGATCAGCACGCGGTGCCACTTGCCGGTGCCGAACAGCGTGGGATTGCGGTCGCGCTTGCGCACCGAGGGATCGATCCCCATGCCGAAGGTCGCGGGCATAATGACGACGTCGTTCTCGCCCGCGTTCACCCGGTGCGCGATCGCCCAATCCACCGCCGCATAGTCGTGGATGTCGATGTCGTCGTCGACGACGGTGATGTGCTTGTAGCGCACGTGCGCGGCCGACGAACCCCAGATCGCGTTGGCGGCTTGCTTGGCCTGGTTGCGATAGCTCGGCTTCATCCGGATCAGGAGATTGATGCCGGCATGCACCGGCGGGCACCACACGTCGGTGATGCCGGGCACGCCGGCGCGGTCGAGCACGTTCCAAGCGCTGGCCGCGCGCATGATGGAGGAGCACACCGCGTTCTCGGAATAGCTGCCGGGCATCGAGCCTTCGATGGTGCCGCGCAGGATCGGATCGTCGCGGTGGGTGATGGCGGTGACGCGGATGGTGGGCTTGGGCGAGCGGTCGCCGGAGACGTAGCCGGTGAACTCGGCGTAAGGGCCTTCCATGGTGTAGGTCGCGGGATCAAGCCCAAGATAGCCTTCGATCACGATCTCGGCCGATGCCGGCACGTAGAGGTCGACGGTCTCGCACTTCACCAGTTCGACCGGCGCGCCACGGAGGGCGCCCATGACGTCATACTCGCACAGCCCCTTCGGCACCGGCGATCCCGCGCAGAAGTCGAGCGAGGGCTCCCAGCCGATCGCCACCGCGATCGGCATCTCGGCGCTGCCGCCCTGCTGCCAGGCGGTGACGTGGTGTCCGATATGCTGCGCGCGCCACATCAGGATCGGGATGCGATCATGGCCGGCGACCATGCCGCGGTAGATGCCGACGTTCATGACTCCGGTTTCGGGATCCTTGGTGACGCAGCCGCCGAAGGTGAGGAGGTAGCGACCGCCGTCGAGCCGGTTCCAATGCGGTGCCGGAAACTCGTAAAGGTCGACGTCGGCGCCCTTGAGGATGTTCTGCTTCACCGGCCCGGTGGCGACGATTTTTGGCGCGATGCTGCCGTTGAGGATCGTGCGGCAAAGCTTGACCAGCACGCGCGGATGGGTGTCTGGCGGTAGCCCCAGCATCAGCGCAATGCGGCGGTAATTATTGAGCGCGGAGCCGAAGATGCGGCGGCAGCGGCTCGCCGGCGTGTTGTAGTCCTTGATGTTGTTGAAGAGGAGCGCCTTGCCGGTACCCGGCCCCTGGGCGAGACGCATGATGGTGCCGAGCTCGATGTTCCAGTCGACCTGCGCGTTGATCTCCTGAAGCTCGCCCTCCTCCCTGAGCGCCGCGATCCAGCCATGCAGATCGCCGAAGGCGACGGGCTTTCGTTCGACGGACATGTGTTCGGTTCGGGTCTGGAGCATGCGGTGACCTATAGCACGCGCGAGGCTCTTTTCCCTCGCCCGGCTAGGCGGGGCGAGGGTTTTTGCGCTTGCGGGCGGCGAGTTTCACTGCGTCGACGATCTCGGGATAAGCGCCGCAGCGGCAGAGATTGCCGGAGAGATAGTGCCTAATCTGATCCTCGTCGGGCTCGGGATATCTGTCGAGGAGCTGTGTCGTCATCAGCAAAAAGCCCGGCGTGCAGTAGCCGCACTGGAAGGCGCCCGCCTCGATGAACGCCTCCTGCACGGGGCTGAGTGCCTGCGTGCGAGCCTCGGCAAGCGACTCGACCGTCTTCACCTCGGCACCATCGACAAAGGCGGCCAAGTAGAGGCAGCCGGAGACAGCTTCGCCGTTCACCAGCACGGTGCAGCAGCCGCACATTCCTTGCCCACAGCTCTCGCGCGCGCCCATGAGATTGAACTCGCGCTGCAACACCTCGACAAGATTGTGATGCGGCTTGATTTCGGCCGACACCTGCTCGCCGTTGAGGCTGAAGCTGATCGTGCGGGTCATTCCTCATCCTCGAGCGGTGCGTTGGCCTGGACGCGCAAGGCGCGGAAGACGGCCTCGGGAGTGAGGGGAAGTGAGGTCAGACGTACGCCGCAGGCGTCCTCAATGGCGTTGGCGATCGCGGGCGACACGCAAAAAGTCGCGGTCTCGCCCACGCCCTTGGCGCCGAACGGGCCGCTCGCGAGGTGCGAGTCAACCGCCTCGTTCTCCATCACCTGCGGCACGTCGAGCATTGCCGGAATCTTGTAGTCGGCGAGCGAGGCATTGGTCACTTGCCCCGCGTCGATGTGCATAGTTTCGAACATGGTGAAGCCGAGGTGCATCAGCACGGCGCCGGAAATCTGTGTCTCGACGATTTTCGGGTTCACCGGCCGGCCGCAGTCGACCGCGGTGACGAGCCGCGCGATGCGCACGTGCCCAGTCTCGGTGTCGACCTCCACCTCGGCGCCCGAAGCGGCGCACATCCAAAAAGGCGTCACGTTGTCCGTCAAGCCCGTCGCCGGATCGGGCGGCACGTAATCCGGCTTGTACGTGCCAGTGCCGACGATATTGCCCGCCTGCATGCCGAATTTTTTCTTGAACAGATCTGGCAGCGGAATGTTGCTGCCCTCGGGCTCGCCGACCTCGCGTGCCATGGCCTTGATCTTCGCCCGCGCCTCTTCAGCGGCAAGCCGCACCGCGTGGCCCATATGGTAGAGCGAGCGCGAGCCGAGCGTCCCCATATCGTAGGGCGTCACATCGGTGTCGCGCGGCACGATCCGTACGGTTTCCGCGGGAATGTCGAGCACTTCGCCGACAATCTGCGCCATCGCGGTGTCGGAGCCCTGGCCCATATCGATGGTGCCGCAGTAGAGCGTCGTGCTGCCGTCGCCGGCGATGGTGAGGTTCGCGACCGAGGTGGTCGGCGCGATCACTGCCTTGATCGCGACGGCAACGCCGCGGCCGCGGCGCAGCGCGCCGGTGCCAGCGGGAAGCGGCTTGCCCCAATTGAGCCGCTCGGCGACGCGATCGAGCACGGCTTCGAGCTGAACCTCGCGCACGATTTGGCCCGTTGCCTGCGGGCGCCCTTCGCGCAGGAGATTCTTGCGGCGGAACTCGATGGGGTCGAGCTTGAGCGCGCGCGCGATCATATCGGTGTGGCTCTCATAGCCCCACACCAGTTGCGGGATGCCGAAACCGCGCAGCGCCCCGGCGGGCGGCAGGTTGGTATAGAGCGCGTAGGAGTCGACCCACACGTTGTCGATGTCGTAGGGCCCGGACGCGGTAAAGCCGGACTTCTGCGCGACGCGCGGGCCGACGTCGGCGTAGGCGCCGCCGTTCCAGTATACCTCGCATTTGCGCGCCGTGATGCGTCCGGTGGCATCGACGCCGGTCTTGATGCGAAACGTGCTGGGGTGTCGCGTGATGGTATAGAACTGCTCCTCCATGGTGAGCGCGACCTTGACCGATCGCCGCACGATCATGGAGAGCGCGGTCGCGAGTGCTTCCATCTTGATATACAGCTTCGCGCCGAAGCCGCCGCCGAGATAAGGCACTTTGATGCGCACGCGGTTCTCCGGCCAGCCGAGCAACCGCGCGATTTCGGTGCGCACGAACGAGGGGCCCTGGGTGGCGCTGTAGATCGTCACGCCGCTCTCGTTCCAATCGGCGATCGACGCGAACGGCTCGAGCGGCAGGTGCAGGACCTTCTGCGTGTGGAAGGTGTGCTCGAAGACGTGCGCGGCCTCGGCAAAAGCCTTATCGACGTCACCGCGCCGCAGCTTGAAATCGAGCGCCACATTGGTGCCCTTGCGGCCCTTGAGATGCTTGAGGTCGGCAAACGTGCCGGCGGGTTTTAGCTCCTCGTGCACCAGCGTCTTGTTGTGGGCGGCCTCGATCTCGTCGAAGACGGCCGGCAACTCCTCGTAGTTGGCGACGATGAGCTGCACCGCCTCCTCTGCAACGTGGGGATCGGCGGCGACGACGGCCGCGACCGGCTCGCCGACATAGTGCACCTTGTCGATGGCGAGGATCGGCTGGTCGTGGAAGGCTGGGCCGTAGTAGGGAGAAGGGATGACCTTGCGCACGTCGTCGGCGGTGACGACGCGATAGACGCCGGGCACTTTTGCTGCCGCGCTTACATCGATCGATTTGATGCGGCCGTGGGCAACGGTGCTGCGAAAGATCTTGGCGTGCAGCATGCCGGCAAGCCGCATGGTGTGCGTGTATTCGGCGCGGCCCGTGACCTTGGCGCGGGCCTCAAGCCGCGGCAGCGAGCGGCCGACCTGCCCGCCGACTTTGGCACCCGGTGCAGCCTGGCCGCCTTGGGTGATGCTCGTCGCCATGGTTTGCGTTCTCAGCTGTTGAGCGCCTGGCGCAGCGCGCGGCCGACATGGACGCGCGTGAGCTCGCGTTTATAGGCGGCGGAGCCGCGTACGTCGGAGATGCACTCGGCCTCGTCCGCCGCCGCATCGCCGGCGCGTGCAAGCATCTTTTCGTCGATGCTCGTGCCGGCGAGCAACCGTTCCACCCCCTTGAGGCGCGTGGCTCGCTCGGTGGCGGCGCTGATCACGACGCGCGCTGATTTCACCATCGCGCCTTCGGCCTCGAGCGCGACCGCAATCCCGAGCGCGGGCCAGTCTTCGGCCGAGCCGGTCGTCACCTTGATATAGACGGCCCTCGATCCGCCTTGCGGCGGGATGCGCAGCTCGGAGACGAGCTCGTTCTTCGCCAGCACTGTCTCGAAATAGCCGGTGACGAGGTCTTCGATCGCGACCCTGCGCTCGGCCGTGCCGTCGGGTCCGACGACGCCGACCTCGGCGGAGAGCGCAATGAGAACCGGCGGCAGGTCCATATGCGGATCGCCGTGGGCGAGATTGCCGCCGATCGTCGCCACGTTGCGCACGCGGATGTTGGAGAGGCGGCGCATCATGCGCGGGATCACCGGGGCAGCGCGCGCGACCTCCGCCGAGCGCTCGACTGCCGCGAGCGGCGTCATGGCGCCGATACTGAGCGCGCCATTCTTTCCTATCGCAATTCCCGAATTCAGCGATGCAAGCTTGCGCAAGCTCACCAGGCGGCGCGGTCGGAACACGCCCGCCTTCATCATCAGCATCAGCGCGGTCCCGCCGGCAATCGGCCGCACGCTGGAGTCCTCGGGATCGAGCAGCGCGATGGCTTCGGCTAGCGAGGCGGGCTCGAGGAGTTCAAACGGGGTCATGTCTCGGACTTGGGCTCGGCAAATGCCGCGCGCATGCGCTCGCTGAATTGCCGTTCCATCTCCTTGGCCTTGGCGCGCAGCACCGGTTGGCCGAGGCTGCCGAGCTTGCCGGTAAGCGCCGCGTCGATCTCGTAACTCACCTTGGTCGCCCCGTCATCCTCGGTCAGCCGGGTCAGAGAACGCGCGGTGAGCCGCCCGACGATTCCAAGCGGGGTGCCCTCAATCTTGGCTTCGATCTCACGCGGCGGATCCACGCGCGCCACCTCGACCATGACATTGAACTTGAACTTGAGATACGCAACCTTGGTGTCGAGCACAGCGGTGTAATGGTCGCCGTCGATTTCATTCAAATCCTGCACGCCTTGGACGCAGGAGGCGAAGAAGCGCGCATCGCGTAGCTTCGCGAACACCGCCGCGCGCGGCGCGTTGAGCCAGATGTCGCCGGTGAACTTCATCTTGTCACCGGCGCGGGGCGCGCGGGCGTTCTCAGGTTTGGACCATGCACGCGAAGACAAGTCCCGGCGCAGCGGCCCCAACCGGAAGAGGGCAGGAGGGCCGCTGCCGAATAGTTGCGCATCGATCAGACGAGGTCAAAGTCGTCCGATCTGCGCGATTTGGGGTTTATGGTAGCGACTCGACCAATCCTCGGTTGCAGCCGCCCGAGGCTCTGGCTTGAAAAAAGGTCTTATTTTACCGTTTTCGAAGGGAACGGATCAGGGCTCTCAGGAGTTGTTTGCGACACTCGAATGGAGGACGGAGGAAGTCGGAGAGGACGCCATGTGGATTTCGTTGTTTACGCTGGTGTGTGGAGTCGCGGTCTGTTTGAGTGTGGCAGCCGTGATGATGGAACGCGGGGGGCTGCAGCTCCTGCGCCGGTAAACCCTGCGCCGGTAAACATCGAAACATGGCGGGACCTGAGCAGCGGGCGGCCCCGGGCCGCCCGCATCGTTTTTGCGGAAAGTGTCCCGCCGCGGAGGCTGATAGCCTCGCGCGTCGTCCTGGCCGAGCGCATCGCGCGAGAGCGGGGACCCATAACCACGGTCCGTGACTATGGGGTCCCGCCTGCGCGCGGATGACGAGCCAACAATGCCAGCGCGAACAGAGCGACACCGGGTCGGCTTTGCACCGGGGTCGGCTTTGCACCGGGTCGGCTTTGCTCAGGCGCGATTGTCGTTTTGCCCAAATTATCGTCTCTTTAGCCGCCGGCACGTGCCCTCGCCCGGAACGGAAAAACCATGTCCTCGTCCCTACTGATGACGCGGCGCTTCGCGCCTCTGTTCTGGACCCAGTTTTTCTCGGCATTCAGCGACAATTTTCTCAAGAACGCGCTGGTCTTTCTCATTCTGTTCCATATCGGCGGTGCCGACGCCGAGGCCCTCATCACGCTCGCAGCCGCGGTCTTCATCGCGCCCTATTTCTTCCTGTCCGGGCTCGGCGGCGAATTCGCCGACCGCTACGACAAGGCCGTGGTGGCGCGGCGGCTCAAATTTTCCGAGATCGGCATCGCGTTCATTGCAGTGGTTGGCTTCAGCCTGCATTCGGTGGTGCTGCTGTTCATCGCGCTGTTTCTATTCGGCGTGATCGCCGCACTGTTCGGGCCGATCAAATACGGCATTCTTCCCGACCATCTGGCCCGCTCCGAACTTCCCGCAGGTAACGCGCTGGTGGAGGGCGCGACCTTTATCGCAATCCTGCTAGGCACCATCGTCGGGGGCATCGCCGCCAAAGACGGCGGCGACCCCGCGCATTTCGCCTTCCTGATGATCGTGTTCTCGCTTCTGTGCTGGGGCGCGAGCCTGCTCATTCCGCGCACCGGGCAAGCCGCGCCCGATCTCAACGTGCACAAGAACGTCCTTGTCTCGACGATCGGCCTGTTGAATTTCCTGCGCGAAGACCCGCGGTTGTGGTGGGGCGCGCTGGTGACCAGTTGGTTCTGGCTGGTCGGAGCCGTCTCGCTATCGCTGATGCCGCCGCTGGTGAAGAACGTGCTCGGCGGGAACGAGGAGGTGGTGACCACCTGTCTCGCGATCTTCTCGATCTCGATTGCGATCGGCTCCGGGCTTGCGGCCTGGCTCGCCGCGGGGCGCATCATTCTGCTGCCCACGGTGATCGGCGCCGTGCTGCTGGGCGCATTTGCCATCGACCTCGGCGCGTCCACCCTCGGCGCTCCTCCTATTCCCGGCCTCGGTGGCTATTTCGCCGCGTTCACGAGCGGTCGCGGCATCCGATTGGCGCTTGATCTCGCCGGGCTCGCTATCGCCGGCGGCCTGTTCATCGTCCCGACATTTGCAGCGGTGCAGGCTTGGGCCGGCGCTGACCGCCGCGCGCGCGTGGTGGCGGCCGTCAATGTGCTCAACGCCGCGTTCATGGTGGGAAGCACCGTA